>JAKQJD010000025.1 GCA_029561355.1 Bacteroidota bacterium
GACGGCGACCTCGACCTGTTCGTGGCCGTCAATTTTATGGACAAAGACAACCCCAACCAGTATTTCAAAAAAGCCACCGACGGCTCGTCACCGAACCGCGACCGGTTGTACCGCAACGACTGGGTAGCGAAGGTAGGGCACCCTGTTTTTACCGACATTTCCGTACAGGCCGGCCTGAAATGGGACGGCTATAGCCACAGTTCCCTGGTCAGCGATTTTAACGGCGACGGATGGCCGGATATTTACGTGGCCAACGACTACGTGACCAACGACCTGATATACGTGCATGATCCTGCTGCGTCTGCGTCGGCGTACACCAACCGCATCGCCGGCATTTTTAAACACCAGGCGGCTTCGGCCATGGGCAGCGACGTGGCCGATATCAACAACGACGGCCGGCTCGACCTGTTTACCACCGAAATGCTGCCGTACCACAACAAGCGCAAAAAACTTTTCCTCAACGCCAATAATTACTCCACGTACATCAACAACGAAGTGTACGGCTACGAATACCAGTTTTCCAGAAATACCCTGCAACTCAACCGCGGCATCGACGCCGAAACGGGCCTGCCGGTCTTCAGCGACGTGGCTTTCATGGGCAATCTCCAGGAAACGGAATGGAGCTGGACGCCGCTGATGGCCGACTTCGACAACGATGGCAACCGCGATATTTTTGTCACCAACGGGTTTCCCCGCGACGTGACCGACCACGACTTTAACAACTACCGCAGCACGGTCAGTTACCTGCTTCCACCCATGGAAATGCAGGAGGCCATCCCGCAGATCAAAGTGCCGAAATTCGTTTTTCACAACGACGGCAACCTGCATTTTACCGATTTATCCAAACAATGGGGCGTCGACGTGCCCGCCTTTTCCAACGGCGCGGCCACCGGCGACCTCGACAATGACGGCGACCTCGACCTGGTGGTCAACAACATCGACGACAAAGCCTTCGTGTTTCAGAACACTCAAAACGACGGCCCACAGAAACCCAATTACCTGCGCCTGAAAATCGAGGGCGAAGCGGAAAACCCCGACGCATTCGGCACCGAAATAACCGCGTATTTCAACGGCCAGGCACAAAAAGGTCAGTTGCTGTCTGCCCGCGGTTACCTGTCGGCTTCCGAAAATTTCTTTCACCTCGGCCTGGGTGCTACTACGAAAGTAGATTCGGTGGTACTTCGCTGGCGCGGGCTTCGCACCGCCACGCTGAAAGACCTTCCGATTAACCAGGTGGTCACCGTCCGGCTCACTGAATTGCCATTTCACCTGGCGCCCGGCGCCAACAATGCTGCCGGCCTGTTCAGTACGCCCGATCCCGCGTCGCTCGGGCTGGCGTTTATGCACCGCGATTCCGACTACATCGACTTTAACTACCAGGTAACCCTGCCGCATAAGTTTTCGGAATACGGCCCTGGCATGTCGATCGGCGATGCCAATGGCGACGGCCTCGACGACGTGTATCTGAGCGGCAGCGCCCGCGAACCGGGCACCTGGCTGCTGCAAACAAAACAAGGCAGGTTTACGCGCAAGGACGTGGCCTATAAGACCGACGCCCAGCGCAACGAAGAAGAACTCGGCACCCTGCTGTTCGATGCCGACGGCGACGGCGACAATGACCTTTACATTGTACATGGCGGTAATCAGGATGCTGCCAATTCGCCCAATTACCAGGATGTTTTGTGTGTGAATGACGGGAAAGGAAATTTTTCGGTTGCGCCGAATGCCTTGCCGAAGGAAACGGCTTGCGGACAGGCGGTTAAAGCCGCTGATTTCGACCGCGATGGTGACCTCGACCTGTTTGTCGGCGGGCGCGTGACGCCCCGTTCCTACCCGAAAACGGACCGCAGTTTTATCCTGCGCAACGATTCCAAAGGCAAGGACAAACCCGTGTTCACCGATGTAACGGACCAGGTTTGCCCGGAACTGGCAGCCATCGGTCTCATCAGCGACGCGCTCTGGACCGATTTCAACGGCGATAACCAGCCCGACCTGCTGCTGGCCGGCGAGTGGATGCCGCTTACTTTTTTGCAAAATGAAGGTGGAAAACTGAAAAACGTGACCACCCAGACCGGTATTTCCGATAAAACGGGCTGGTGGACCAGTCTCGCCGCCGCCGATTTCGACAACGACGGCGACGTGGACTACACAGCCGGCAATTTCGGCGAAAACGTGTATTACAAATGCCAGTCCGGCGAGCCGCTTTCCATCTATGCTAAGGACTTCGACGGCAACGGGTTTTACGACCCGTTCATTTCCTGTTTCTGGCCCGATTCGGCCGGCAACCGCCACGAATACCTGTACAACAGCCGCGACGATATTCTGAAACAACTCATCAAAATCCGCAAACGTTTCAATACCTACGGCGCTTTGGGCGAAGCCACGGTGCAGGATATTTTTAAACCCGAAGACCTTAAAGACGCACAGATCATGCACGTCGACTGGATGTCGACGAGTTTTATCGAAAACCTCGGCGGCGGGCGTTTCAAGATCAGTGCCCTGCCCGCGGAAGCGCAGGTGGCGCCCGTGCAGGGTATGCTGCCGTACGACGTGGACCACGACGGATTGCTCGACCTGCTGATGGTCGGCAATGACTACGGTATGGAACTGCTGCAAGGACGCGCCGATGCGTTCTGCGGCCTGGTGTTGAAGAACATGGGCAAAAACGTTTTTCAGCCGCTCGACCTGGAAAAAAGCCGGTTTTACGTGCCATACAATGCCCGCGGACTGGCGCGGCTGAATCTGGGTGGACAAGACGAACTAATCCTTGCCACACAACACGGCGGCCCGCTCAAGATATTTGCGCCCCGAATGGCGGCGGGTATGGCCATCACCCTGAAAACAAACGAAGCAAAAGCCGTTATCACACTGAAAAACGGCGCACAACGCGTGCAGGAACTCTATTGGGGAAGTACATTTATGTCGCAGGAGTCGCGCACGGTGTGGATGGATGGAAATGTGCGCGACGTTTCGTTTTTCGACCGGAATAACAAGCAGACGAGGATCGTTGTACCGACGACAAACCCCGATTTAGCGAAATAGTTTTTTGAATAAACGAGATGCACGGAAAAGATTCGGCTCACGCTACGCTTTGTGTTCTTTGTGCTTTTGTGGTTAAAAAAATAAAACACAGAGAACAGAAAATGTAGGGTCCACCGTAGTGGTAAAAATAAAACCACAGAGGCACGGCGTCCACAAAGCGTAGAGCCCACCGATTTCTAAAAATAAACCTTCGCGGTTCAATAACTAACAAACCATGCCATACACCGCAAATCCTGCCCGCTACGATCACATGCAATACCGCCGCTGCGGTAACAGCGGCCTGAAATTGCCCGCTATTTCCCTAGGTCTGTGGCACAACTTCGGCCACGTCGACGTGCTCGAAAACTGCCGCGCTATCCTGCGCCTGGCCTTCGACAGCGGCATCACGCATTTCGATCTGGCTAACAACTACGGTCCGCCGCCCGGTTCCGCCGAGGAAAACTTCGGCCGGCTGCTGAAGGAGGATTTTGCACCCTACCGCGACGAACTCATTATTTCCACCAAAGCCGGCTACCTGATGTGGCCCGGCCCGTACGGCGAATGGGGTTCGAAAAAATACCTGGTTTCGAGCCTCGATCAGAGCCTCCAACGCATGGGTCTCGACTACGTGGACATTTTTTATCACCACCGTCCCGACCCCGATACGCCGCTGGAAGAAACCATGGCAGCGCTCGATCTGATCGTGCGGCAGGGAAAAGCCTTGTACGTGGGCATTTCCAACTACCCGGCTGATGAAACCGCCAAAGCCTGCGCGATCCTGAAACAACTCGGCACGCCGTGCCTCATTCACCAGCCCAAATATTCCATGTTCGAGCGCTGGGTGGAAGGCGGCCTGCTCGACGTGCTGGAAAGCGAAGGCGTGGGCTGTATCCCGTTTTCGCCGCTGGCGCAGGGCATGCTCACCGACCGCTACCTGAAAGGTATTCCGGAAGATTCCCGGGCCCACAAACCGCACGGATTTTTGAACGAAAACGCACTGACGAATGAACGGCTCGAACAGATCCGCCTGCTCAACGACCTGGCCCTCGGCCGCGGACAAACACTGGCGCAAATGGCGCTGGCCTGGCTGATGAAAGACCCGCGGGTTACCTCTGTACTCATCGGCGCCAGCCGGCCGGAGCAACTGGCGGATTCGCTGCAATGCTTGAAAAATCTGGATTTTACGGAAAAAGAACTGAGCATGATCGAAACGATTCTGGACAATGAACCAGGGCTGCCCAATTAGAAGTGAGAAAGTAAGAGCGTGAGAAAAGTGAGAGCCGACTTCGATTACACCGCTTCGCTCCAGTCATTCAGGCTAGAGCGAAGCGGTGTAATCGAAGTCGGCTCTCACTTTTCTCACGCTCTCACTTTTCTCACGCTCTCACTTTTCTTACGCGTCCCCTTCCCGCCAGTCCTTTACCTTTTCCCACCACTGCCGCCAAAGCCCTTTTACCACCACCAGCCCCGCCAGCGGGAGCGCGGCCGTCGGCATTTCCTGGGGCCAGAATTTCCAGAAAATTATACAAAGCGCAGCGAAAATGGCGGATACCATAAAATAATTCCGCACCCATTCCCGGCCTTTGAGTCGCCAGAACACCAGCAAATGCGAGGGTAGTGCCCACATCAGGTTAAAATTGCCCTTGGTAGCGGAATGATCCGTAGCGAACCACAGGAAAGCCATAATAAGGCCGGCCACACCCAGCACGAACCAGAAAATGGTATCAAAAACGTGTTCGGTGCGCGGATTGGCCATACTCAGCAGTCCGAGCAACGCCACAAAGCAGGTTACCAGCAGCGGGCGTTCGAAAAAGCCGGGTTTCCATTCGGGCACCGGAAACGGCCGGGGCGGCGTGAGGCGCTCGTCGGACACCAGTGCGTTGCCGTTGGGCAGTTTCGCGGCCGCAAACATATCGTGTACGCCGTCGGGCAGAAACATAAAATCCTCCGGGGAAGCGCGGCGGTCGGCAGGCGTGCCGAGCACCAGGTCGATGCCGAAACCCGTCCAGGGCTGGCGCACCAGGTAAGGGCGCAGCAACTGCCGCATCGTAGTGCCCATGGGCAATTTGGTGCTGTCGAAGGCGATCTGGTAAAACATGGCCTCCTTCACGATGTCACGAATCCGTGTGGCGCAGTTGTCGTAAAAAAAATCGTATTTATAATAGCGGTTTTCCTCTTTGGCATTTTCCTGTAGCAGGGAAAAAAGCCGCTGCTTTTGCACAGTGTCCAGTTGCAGGATTTGTTCCTGCATGGAGCGCCGGTCGGAAATGTTTCCGTATTCGAAACCCCGGTACGATTCCACATCCAGGAAATAGAGGAGTTTGCCGCGGCAGAATTTCAGCAAAAAATTGGGCTGATCGAACTGGAACGTGCCGTAGTTGTAACAGCGGTCGACGCCCTGCTGCGGGTCATTCACGCGGATGGCGCTGTGCCCGAAGGTGCTGTACACGAATTCGCCGGGCGCAACGGTCATCAGGCTGATGCGCGCATCGGGCGACAACGAGGTGACGGCCCGTTGGGAAAACAGCGAAATAGAAAGAAGAAGAAAAAATGGGAGGCAAAGGTGCTTCATGGATGCAGTTTTTCAAATGCGAAGATGAAGCAAAATGATGAATGATGGGTTATGAATGATGGGTTATGAGTTATTGGTGGTAACCCTTGGCATTATTCTTTCAATAGCCAAGGGTTATCACCAATAACTCATAACTCATCATTCATAACTCATAACTCAATTAAGGCTTAAGGGTTTGCCCAAATAGAAATCCAAAATTTTCAGTTTGAACAGGTAGTCGTATTTGGCGACGACCATATCGTTCTCGGCGATATCGCGGTTGTTCTGGGCGGTGGTGAGGTCGAAGGAGTTGACGGCGCCCACGGTATACCGCTTTTGCATGTTTTCGAAGGTCAGCGTCGTGAAATTCAGGGTGCGCTGAGCGGCATCGAATTGCCGGGCCGCTGCGCGTACGTTGGCGATAGCCGTCTGAATATCGTTTTTCAGTGTCTGGCGCGTCTGGTTTTGTTGCAGTTGCGCATTCAGGAAACCCAGGTTGGCGCGTTCGACGCTGAGGCGGGTGCGGCCGTTCTGATAAATCGGAATGCTGACGCTGACGCCCACGCTCTGACCGAAGTTCTGGTTGAGTTGGTCGAAGTAGGGCACGCGGCGCACGTTGACGGGAATCTGAGTTTGTTGTCCGGGTATTTCCAGCGTCCGGTTTTCACCGTCGATTATCACGGGTAGAATAGTAGGAACCGTAAGAATCTGTTCCGGGCGTTGAAAAGCGGTGGAATAGTTGGAATTGAGGTTGACCCCGATTCCTACCGACGGATAATAGGCTGATTTGGCGATTGGAATGGCTTCGCGGGCGCTTTCCACGCGGTAGTCGGCAGCGCGAATATTGGCTTGAGTTCCGAGGGCGGTTTGATAAACCGTCGTCAGGGCAAAACCTTCGGGTTGTGCATCATCGGGAATCGGAATAGCAGGTTTTTCGATGCGCAGGTCGTAGTCAGGCTCCAGTTGGAGCAGTTGTTTCAGGTTCAGGTAAGAAATGTCGACATTGTTCTCTGCGATCACGGCCGTCTGCTGGTCGCGGGCGATTTGCGACTCGATGTTATACTTGTCCACCATCGGGATGGTGCCCGCATCGATCATTTTTTGCGTTACGGACAACTGTTGCTGCGTGAGCGCAACGCGCCGGTTGGCGTTTTCGACCTGTTCTTCATTGAGCAGGATGTTCAGATAAGCGGAGGCCACCTGAAGGGAAATGTTGTTCACGGTCTGCTCTGCATCCGCTTCGGTAGCCCTTCTGTCCCAGCCGGCCTGTTTTACACTGTGGTGAATAAGTCCGCCATTGAACACCGATACGCTCGCATTCAGGCCTACGCTGTTGTAGCCTGTAGCCGCCGTGTTGAACGAGTTGGTTGTCGGGTCGATGGTGTAACCGAACTGTTCGCCCGCATTGATGGTGGCGTTCACGCTCGGAAGCCTGGCCGCTTTGGCCTGCCGTTCCGACAACGCCGAAATTTTGGCATTGGCTGCGGCCTGTTTGATGGTCAGGTTGTTCTCCTGCGCATACTTTACGCAGCGTTCGAGCGACCATACTTCCTGTGCGCCGGCTACCATGCTGAGCAAAAGGAGAGCCAGCGAAGCACTTGATTTTAACTTGTAGTTCATGTTTGAATGGAAATAGTTGTGTCTGTTTCCAGCCGTTTTTATCCGCAACAAGAGTACGCCAATAAGGGCAGGTATGAAAATGTTTTTCTATTAATGGATGGTTTTTACGGATTAGATGCGGGGTTATTGGTTATTAGTTATTGGTTATTAGGGGTGGTGACCCTTTGCTTTGCCTGCCTGAAGCCAAGGGTCACCACCCCTAATAACCAATAACCAATAACTACTAACGCAGTGAAGCCGCATCCAACACCCGCGCCACCGGATACATCCGATGCGTCGGCTCATGCCACGGCGAGTGCAGGTACACCCAGTCGAGTTGGGCGGCGGCATCGGCGGCGAAGGTTGGGTCGGCTTTGCGTTTAACTTCCAGTTCCGCCTTCACGTCTGGGTTTTCCTTCAGGAATTGGGCGGCCAGGTCTTCGAATACGTACGCCGAAAAATATTCCTTTTGCATGAGCACGGGTTCGAAAAAATTCCAGGCAAACCACGAATCGGGCGCATTGGGCTCCAGGGTTTCCATCAGGTAGCGGTTGGCACGCTGGTCGGTAAAAATGACGAGGTCGCCTTTCTGAAATTTCCGGCGCAGGGTACGTTTTTCCAGTTGTACCCCAAAATGGAAGTAGTGTCCTTCCCAGGCATTGCGCGTTTTAAAATCGCCGATAAAATAGGTTTCCGTTTCAATTTCCAGGTCGTTTTTCAG
>JAKQJD010000027.1 GCA_029561355.1 Bacteroidota bacterium
CACGGCGAGCGGCATCCGGAGTTGTCTGAAATTGCGCAACACTTCAACGCCGTCGCGGCGGAACTGGAGATGCACATGCACAAGGAAGAGCAAATGTTGTTTCCTTATATCAGCAAACTGGCCATTGCCGCACAGGAAGGCAAGCGCATCGCGCCGGCTATATTCGGTTCGGTGGAAAACCCTATTCACATGATGGAATCCGAGCATGAATCGGCCGGCTCGGGATTGGAAGAAATCCGCCGCCTGAGCGCCGATTTTACGCCTCCGGCAGATGCCTGCACTTCTTATCGGGTGTTGTTTGCCAAACTGAATGAATTTGAACAGGACCTGCACAGGCATGTGCACCTGGAAAACAATATCCTGTTTCCTAAGGCGATAAAAATGGAGAAAGAAAGCGTTTTGTCTTGAGCATTCACACGATCTGCTCGCTGGTCATCCCAAACCGCCGCTCGCGGCGCTGGTAACTCAGAATCGCCTCGAACAACTCTTTTTTACCGAAATCAGGCCAGAAAACGGGCGTGAAATACAATTCAGCGTAGGCGATTTGCCAGAGCAGGAAGTTGGAAATACGCGTTTCGCCGCTGGTGCGGATGAGGAGTTCGGGGTCGGGAATACCGTGGGTGCTCAAGGCGCCTTCGAAGACGGTTTCTGTGATGTCGGCGGGCTCCAGGGTGCCGCTTTTGGCCTGTTCGGCGAGCAGGCGCGCAGCGCGCAGGATTTCCCATTTGGCCGAGTAGTTGAGCGCCAGTACCAGGGTAATACCGGTGTTATTTTTGGTATTCTCGATGCCGTCGTGCAGGGCTTTGCGGCTGGCAGCGGGCAGCGCGTCGATATCGCCGATGGCCATGAGGCGCACGCCGTTTTTGTTCAGATCACGAATTTCCCCTTTGATCGTTTCCACCAGCAGCGTCATCAGCGCCGTTACTTCTGCCGGCGGGCGGTTCCAGTTTTCTGTACTGAAAGCGTAGAGGGTAAGGTATTTTACGCCGATTTCGGCGGCGGCGCTGGTCACCTCGCGCACACTTTTTACCCCGCTGCGATGCCCGAGAACGCGCGGCATACCCTTTTGTTTGGCCCAACGGCCGTTGCCGTCCATGATGATGGCGATGTGGCTGGGCACTTTATCGGGCAGGATCTGCGATTTCAGGTCGGACATGGCGGCGAATTTCAGTGGTGGTTGAGAATGGTTGAGGTGGTTGAGATGTTGAGGTTGCTGAGGGTTGAGGCGTGGGAATGGGACCACAAATGTATTTTAAAAAGTGTTTTACCAGCATGAAAACCCTGTAAACGTGACTTATGACTGTGATTTTGACTGTGATTTTAGTATGATTTACAGGATGGCCATGATTACTTAAGTGGTTAATCATGGCCATCCTGTAAATCATACTAAAATCACAGTCAAAATCATCGTCAGAATCATCGTTCCGGGGTGGCTCCGGAATTTTTTCCCGGAATTTTTTAAAAAATACAAACCTTCGCGACAGCGTGCGACGCGATAGAGAACGAATGAAATGCACTGACTGTGATGAAGCAGCCGTTTATCCATTCTCCCACCATGCACGCGCCAATTGAATCAAACCCATCCTCGTCCAATGCATCCACTGCTCCGCAAAGAATTCAATGCCCATTTTACGCCGGAAAAATACCAGGCTTTTATCCATACGGTCGACACTGCTTTTGGCGAGGCCGTCACGTTTCGCGTGTCTGAAACGCCGATTTTTGTGCCGAAAGCGCTGAAAAACCAGTTGCTGCAAGGCGTGGAAGACATCTGCTCGGTGCTGCTGCAACCCGATTTCGGAAAAATGAGCGAAGCGGCCCTGCCGACGCACCTGCGGGTTCCGGGCGAAGACGAACACACGATTTTCCTGCAACTCGACTTCGGTATCTGCCGCGCCGCCGACGGAAGTCTGACGCCGCAACTGATTGAAATGCAGGGCTTTCCATCTTTGTATTTTTTCCAGCAACTACTGGCCGAATCGTACCGGAAACATTTTGAAACGATTCCTTCCGACTGGCACCACCTGTTTGGCGGGCTCGATTCGGAAAGTTACCTCAACTTGATGCGCGAGGTGATTGTGGGGAATTCCAAACCCGAAAACGTGATTCTGCTGGAAGTGGAACCCGAAAAGCAGAATACGCGTATCGATTTCTGGGGCAGTCAGAAATACCTGGGTATCAAGGTCTTGTGCCTGTCGAAACTCAAGCGCGAGGGCCGCCACCTGTATTACCTCGACGACAACGGCCGCCGCGTCGGGGTGGAACGCATTTACAACCGCATCATATTCGACGAACTGGAAAAACGCAGTGACCTGCCCCGCGAATGGGACATGACCACCGAGGTGAACGCCGAATGGGTGGGCCACCCGAACTGGTTTTTCCGCATTTCCAAACACACGCTGCCGTTTATGAAAAGCCCGTTTGTGCCGGAAACACTGTTTGTCAACGAACTCAAAAGTATTCCCGACGACCTCCAAAACTGGGTGCTCAAACCCTTGTTCTCCTTTTCCGGCCAGGGCGTGAAAATCAACATTACCCGCGAAGACGTGGAATCGGTGGACGATCCGGGCAACTTCATCCTGCAACGGAAAGTGGAATACGTGGCCGCCGTAGACACCACTGACCCCGCCGAACCTTCTAAATGCGAGATCCGTATGATGATCCTCTGGAATAAAAACTGGGACAAACCGCGGCTCGTAAACAACCTCGTGCGCATGAGCAAAGGCGAAATGGTGGGCGTGCGTTACAACAAAGGCAAAGACTGGGTGGGGGCGAGTGTGGGATTTTTTGAGCCGTAGATTTTTTTTGAGGATGCGAGTCAGGATTGTAGTAAGAAGGATTTGTTCGGCTACGCCTCACGTAGAGAGATGGGGACCTGGATGAAGCGGATTTTGCGGATTAAAGCGGATTTTTAGTGGCCTTGCGGCCACTTTTTTTGATTTTTTTACGGATTTTAGCCCGCTTTCAGCGGGGCGTAGATCCAACCGACCTTTTATAAAAGCGAAGCAAACACAATATCTATTACTTCCATTTTTTCATGCGAATGCCTTGAGTATCCACCCCGCCGGAGGCGGGCGGTTTTAATCCGTAAAAAATCAAAAAAAGTGGCCGCAAGGCCACTAAAAATCCGCTTTAATCCGCAAAATCCGCTTCATCCCGTCCCCATACCTCTACGTGAGGCGTAGCCGAACAAATCTTCCATAAAATCCTAAATCGAATCCTCAAAAACCTCTACCAAATATGAACCAACTGTTTTTCACCAAAAGAATAGAAAACGGCTTCGCATACTTCGATGAGGAGGAGGGCCGCCACCTGGTGACCGTACTGCGGCGCAAGGTGGGTGATCGCCTGCAACTGACCGACGGACGCGGCTTCTACTACGAAGCGGAAATTTCCGAAACGGGCAAAAAACTCGTGCTGGCCCGCATCCTGGAAACCACGGCTGCCGATTCCGAAAATATTTCCACGCTGCACCTCGCTATTGCCCCGACCAAACAGATCGAGCGCATCGAATGGCTGCTGGAAAAAGCAACGGAAATCGGCATCGGAGAGATCACGCTGCTGCACTGCCAGCGCTCCGAACGCGATACCGTGCGGCTGGACCGACTGGAAAAAGTGCTCGTTTCGGCGATGAAACAATCGCTGCGGGCGCATTTGCCGAAATTGAATCAACTCGCTCGTTTTCAACAATTTGTGAATAGTGTAAGCGCCGATCAAAAGTTCATTGCCTGGTGTGCAGATACACCGCTTCCGCACCTGAAAACCGTGCTGCAGCCCGGCAAAAGCGCCGTGGTGGTCATCGGCCCGGAAGGCGATTTCACGCCGGAAGAAGTGCGGCTGGCGGAAGGCAACGGTTTCGTCGGTGTGAGTCTGGGCGCGGCGCGCCTGCGCACGGAAACGGCGGGGTTGCTGGCGGTGGGTGTGGCGGCGCTGGCGGTGTGATAATGCCCTCTGTCCCCTCCGGCCTACCAGCAAATGCCAAGGGCAACGTGTCCTCCTGAGCGCAGCGAAGGATCCGGGATTACCGCGAAGCAGTGGCGTAGAGTTAGATCCTTCGCTGCGCTCAGGAGGACACGCTGCTTTTAGGCTCGCTGGTACAAAGCGTCAAGTCTGTAGTATTAAAACTCACGAACAAACCTTTAGACTTTTATGTCTTGCAGTAGAATAATAAAAAATTCCACCATGTCCCACCTCCGGTTCCTTTTACCGTTTCTACTCCTCTCCGGCGCCCTTTCCGCTCAGGGCATCCAATTCGAGCATACCAATTTCGCCGAAGCCCTGAACAAAGCGAAAACCGAAAACAAACTCCTTTTTATGGATGCCTTCACGACCTGGTGCGGCCCCTGCAAAATGCTGACCAACCAGACGTTTCCCGACTCTGCGGTGGGCGCTTATTTCAACGAGCATTTCGTGAGCCTGAAAATGGACATGGAAAAGGGAGAAGGCATCGAACTGGCCCGCAAATACGGCGTGGAGGTGTACCCGACCCTGCTTTTTTTCCAGCCCGACGGCATCGTAGCGCACCGGGCAGCAGGTTTCTACCCCGCCGCACAATTTCTCCAACTGGGTGAAACGGCGCAGGATCCGAAACGGAATTTATACGCACTCGAAACCCGCTACCGCAGCGGCGACCGCGACCGCCCTTTCCTGCGCCAACTCATCGATGCCCGCGCCGCAGCATACGATCCGCGCGCCGCAGCGCTGGCCGGCGAATACCTGGACCAGGAAACAGACCTGAACACCCCGGAAAACAAACAGATCATACTGCGCTTTGCAAACGACCCGACGTCGAAGGCATTCAAATTTCTGGTACAAAACCGCAAAGCCTTCGAGCCCCAGGTGACGGAAGGGGAGGTCACGCAATTCATTAGCCAGGTTTTTCAAAATTACCTGCAAACCAACCCGACGCTGCCCCCGGATAAAGTTCAGACACTCTATGCCACCTGCTATCCCGAACAAGGTGAAAAGGCCGCTTCGGCTTACCGGCTTATGTATTACCAGGAACGCAGCGATTTCAAAAATTATACGGTTTCGGCCGTGGATCATTTCAAACGTTTCCCGACTGAAAACCCGGACGAACTGAATGAAGCGGCATTTTTGTTTGTGGAAAATACGACCGACAAAGCCATGCTGGAACACGCACGCACCTGGGCTGCGAAGTCGGTAGCGCTGCATGAAAACACCTACAATCAACTTACACTCGCTAAAATACTGGCCAAACAGGGCAAAAAGACCGAGGCCATAAAAGCAGCCAAACGCAGCTCGGAACTGGGAAAGGCTACGGGAATGGATAATGCGCAGGCACAACTGCTGCTCAAACAATTGGGACAATAAACACCGGTTATTCATATGAAAAATCTGCTCGACCAGCCGTATCCGCTCTCCAGGGAAGCCATCGATTTTTTCCAGAAAAACCGCTACATCAAACTGAAAAACGTGTTCGATGCGGATACGCTGGCTTTTTACGGCGATCTGATCAGCCGGAAAGTAGCGGAACTCAATACCAACGACAAGCCACTCGCCGAACGTGACACCTACGGCAAGGCATTCCTACAGATTTTCAACCTGTGGCGCACGGGTCCCGATATCCGGGATTTCGTATTCAGCAAACGCCTCGGACAAATCGCTGCCGGGCTTATGGAAACCAACGGCGTGCGTCTCTACCACGATCAGGCCCTGTACAAGGAAAGCGGCGGCAGTATCACGCCCTGGCACGCCGATCAGTACTACTGGCCGCTGGCGTCCGACAAAACCATTACAGCCTGGATTCCGCTACAGGCCGTTCCGCTCGATATGGGGCCGCTGGAATTCAGCGCCGGCAGCCACGTGATTGTGGAAGGCCGCGAACTGGCCATCGGTGACGAAAGCGAAACGATTATTCAAAAAAGATTGCGGGTGACCGATTTTCAACACGTCATCGAGCCTTTCGACCTGGGAGAAATCAGTTTTCATTCCGGCTGGGTGTTTCACCGGGCCGGCGCCAACCGCACGGAATATATGCGCCGCGTGATGACCGTTATTTATATGGATAGCGAAATGGTGTTGAAAGAGCCCGAAAACGACAATCAGGTGAATGACTGGAATACCTGGTGCCCGGGCGCGGTGGTCGGGGAAGTGATCGACACG
>JAKQJD010000034.1 GCA_029561355.1 Bacteroidota bacterium
ACAAAAAAACATTTTTCAGTAAAAATTGAAAGAAGAGCCTGGTTTTTAAAGACAGCCTGCAAACAATTGTTGAACGCTTTTAAAGATGAAAAAACACCCGAAAAAGTTGGTTCTCCCTTTGTCAATTTACGATGACAAACCCGGCGTGGTTTTTTACCTTTCCGGTCTGCCCTATGCATTCTGGTAATATGCTAACGAAACTTCCTGCCCCTGCGTGGCTTTACGCCCTGTATGCAGCCCTTTTTTTGTTGCTTCCGTGGTCGCCGGAAGTTTTTTCCGGCGACTGGCATCTCCGTTTTCCGTCGGAAGCGCTTACGCTGCTGCTGGGTGTTTCACTGGCGATTTACCTGTGGCGCCATCCTTCTTTATTTTTACAGAAATTGCAATTCGGCCAACCCATCCTGCTTGCGGGAACCTTGTGGGTCATTTGGCTGAGTGTGAGTCTGGTCTTTTCCACCATGCCGGTCGTTTCGGTGAAATACTGGATCGTGGAAATTGGGCAATACTGGGTTTTCTTTGTGGGTTTGTGGGTATTCCGCGAATGGTGGCAGCGATTGTTGCCCCTTTTCGCGTGTTCTATGGCTGGCATCGTGTTGTTTACACTTGCACATCATTTCCAATACCAATTCCGGGCCGACCAGTCTATGCTCGCTCCGATACCTTTTTTCCCCGATCATACCCTGTATAGTGCAGTGTTGGTGATGTTATTGCCCAATCTGTTGCTACGGTTCAGGCGATTTTTTGCAGGTGTTTTAATTGTTTTGTTCCTGACAGGGCTTGTTTTTGCCGGTTGCCGGGCCGCCTGGCTGTCATTGCTGCTTGCCGGAATGCTGGTACTGCCGCTGGTGTACCGAAAAAAATGGAAATGGTGGCTGCTGCCGGCAGTGATGCTTTTGGTGGGCGTCGTGTCGATGAAAACCCTGCTGGCAGACAAAATAGGAAAAGATATTTCTTCGCTCGAACGCCTGAACCGGTATTCCAGCGCCCGGCGCATGTCGGAGCAACGCCCTTTCACAGGCTTCGGACCGGGTACTTTTCAGTTTCAATACCTGGCTTTTCAACGGCCGGAGGAAATGACGCGCATCAGTATTACGGACCCTGTGCGCGATCTTCGCCCGGACCAGTTTGGGCGCGGCGGCGGCGCACATTCGGAGTATTTTCAGGCGCTGGCCGAAAATGGATGGCCCGGATTGTTGTTTTGGCTCTTGCTGGCCGGGAGCGCGGTTTTTACCGGAGTAAAATCGTATTTATCCAGTCAAACCAAAGAAAATCAATGGATTATACTGGCAGCACTGTTCAGCCTGCTCACCTTTTTTATCCATACCTTTTTTAATAATTTCCTGCACGATGGCCGCATCGCGCTCCTGTTCTGGGGGCAACTGGCCTGGCTGGCGGGGAAGGGGGAGATGGGAACCTCCCTCAACAACTCAACCTCCTCAACAACTCAACCATTCAATTCCCCAATTCCTTGATCGCCAGCCAACTCATCAGCCCCATACCCGTTTCCAGCGCCGTTTCATCGATATCGAAAGTGCTGGTGTGCAGGGGCGAGCCGATTCCGCGCTCGGGATTTCCGGTGCCGAGTCGGTAAAAGCAGGCGGGCATGGCCTGGGCAAAATAGGCGAAGTCTTCGGAGGTCATACGCAAGGGCAGATCGACCACGCGGTCTTTTCCCATAAATTCGACGGCCCATTTTTTTGTGCGGGCGGTGAGCTCGGGGTTGTTGTGCAACACCGGATATCCGCGCAGGATATTGAATTCGCAGGCTCCGCCCATGCTTTTGGCCATACTTTCCGCTATTTTTTTCATGCGCTTGTGCGCTTCACTGCGCCACTTTTCATGCATGGTGCGGAAGGTGCCTTCCAGTTTGACCTCATTGGGAATGATGTTCGTAGCGCCACCGGTCGTATTTATTTTACCAAAAGTAAGTACCGACGGAATGGCCGGATCGGCATAGCGGCTGATAATTTGCTGTAGCGACAGGATAATCTGCGCAGTGATCACCACCGGGTCGATACACTCCTGCGGCATAGCGCCGTGGCCGCCTTTGCCTTTTACGGTCACGTATATTTCGTCGGACGATGCCATGTAAATACCGGGTTTCAGCCCGATCATACCCGCCCGCAGAGGCGGATGCACGTGCTGTCCGAAAATACTCACCGGTTTGGGTTGCTCCAGCACGCCATCGCGGATCATGATGGAAGCGCCGCCGGGAATACGTTCTTCGCCGGGCTGAAAAATACATTTTACGGTGCCTTCAAACCCGTCGCGGAGGGTATGGAGGATGTGTGCGGCGCCGAGCAGCGAGGCAGTGTGCGCATCGTGTCCGCAGGCATGCATAATGCCGTCGCGGCGGCTTTTATACGGCACGTTATTGGCTTCCTGAATGGGCAAAGCATCCATGTCTGCGCGGAGTGCGATCACCTTTTTTTTCGGATTACGGCCTCTGATGAGTGCCACAACGCCATGCCCGCCGACGCCTTGCTGGTGCTCGATGCCTAATTCATGTAGCCGCGCCGAGATGTATTGCCCTGTTTCCACCTCTTCGAAAGAAAGTTCGGGGTGCTGGTGCAGGTAGCGCCGTTGTTCGATGCTGGCCGGATGAAATTGCCGGGCAAGTTCCTGGATGCGTTCTTTCATGTCCCTGAATGCGGATAGTGATGGATTTGTAAGATTGAAAATGGTGTCTGGTTTTTAGTCTTTGGAAAGCGGCGCCTTCCAGAACACCAAACACCAAAAACGAAACACTATTATAGGTGCTTTTTATGCCGCGCTTTTTGTGAAAAATGACGGATGGTGTAGTAGCAAAACCACACGTGCCGCAATTCTCCTGCAAAAAGAATAAGAATTCCCAGGATCATCAGGAGGTTGTGGGCAAGTTGAACGGTGGCGTGGTGTTCGCTGAAAAAAGGCGCTACTACAAATATTTCAAAGGCAATAAATACCGCCGTAAACAGCAAAACGCCCACTCCCAAAGCCCGGATACGCATCAGCCAGCCTGGTTTCTGGCGCAAAATGCATTTTTCCCATAGTTTTTTGGCCGGTTCGGAATGCTCCGGATTGATCTTGATCAGTTCCTGCAGGATATGCGCCGACAATTCGTATTCCTGCAAATAATACTGCGAAGTGGCTTTAGACAGCAGGGTTTTGGTATACAAATCTTCACCGCCCCAGGATTCCACATTCTGGATAATAATGGTTTCCAGCAGGAAATCGCACATGACCAGGTGCTTGCGGTGGTCGCCTATTTCAAATAAGGCCTGTGTATAGGAAGCCAGGCAATCGAAATATTCGTCAAAATCCAGTTGGTGAATGTCCTGCTCGAAACGCTCGTAGTACCGCACAATGCCATGAAAATCCGCCGCTTCAATAGACTTGAAGTTGCGGTAAATTTTGAGCCGGTATGCAGGAAGGAAATTCATGGCGGCAGTTTAAATTTAAGGCAGCCGAAGGTACGGCAGATTCAAAACAAGACAAATTTTATAAAAAAGGGTTGTATTCCTTTTCGTGCCGAATAGTTGTTTCAGGCCCGTGACCGGAAAAAACAATGGTATGATCGGGCAACGTAAATAATTGAGTGCGAATGCTCTCCAGCAAAGTGTTCATGTTACCGCCGGGCAGGTCCGTGCGGCCGATACTTTCCATAAAAAGTACGTCGCCGGCCAACACGAAGTTTTCCGCTTTGCAATAAAATGACAAACTCGCCGGCGAATGGCCGGGTGTAAAAAGAATATCCAGTTGGGTGTTGCCAAACTTCACGGTATCGCCACCCTGCAAAAATTTCCCCGGCATCGGCGATTCCTCCGCACCGGTGATGCCATACATCTGGCAGGTCATTGGAAACCGTTCCAGAAAAACCACTTCCTGTGCATGCGTTTCCAGCGTGAGCCCCCAGGTGCGCGCCACGAAGGCATTGCCGAAAACATGGTCGAGGTGACAATGGGTATTGATCAGCCGCACCGGGCGCAGGTTGTTTTTTTCTATAAACGCTGCGAGCGTATTTCTTTCCGCTTCCGTAAAACAACCCGGATCGAAAATGGCGCATTCGCCGGTTTCGTCGTACACCACGTAGGTGTTTTCTGCAAAAGGATTGAATTCAAAAGCCTGGACCTGGGTCATGGTGTATTGTTGAGATTGTTGAGAAGTTGAGATTGTTGAGAGGTTGAGGATGCGAGGTTTGAGTAGTTGATTTCAGATCTTCAAACCCTCAATAACCTCAACTTCTCAACAATCTCAACATCCTTCATATCACCTGGAATCCGTGCACATACGGGTCGTCGTCATCCAGAATAATCGTATTGTATCCCGTCACCATGGCCCAGCCTTCGATAGACGGGCGGATGGCGGGTTTGCCGGCTACGGTGGTTTCTTCTTCTATACGACCGATGAATCTGGAGCCGATAATGCTTTCGTGTACAAATTCCTCGCCGGGTTTCAGCCGCCCTTGTGCGTACCATTGCGCCATACGCGCGCTGGTGCCGGTACCGCAAGGCGAACGGTCGATGGCTTTATCGCCGTAAAAAACGGCATTTCGCGCCGTGGAGTGTGAATCAATTGGTTCGCCGGTCCACAAAATATGGCTGAGTCCACGGATGGTATCGTTTTCCGGATGCACAAATGTATGTTGTGCGTTGATGCGCTCGCGCAGGCTGCGGCTCCAGGCAATCAGTTGTTCGCCGCGGAAATGCTCCAGACCCGGAAAATTTTCCTGCCGGTCCACAATGGCGTAAAAATTCCCGCCATAAGCCACGTCGACTTGTAACGTGCCGAGGTCGGGACATTCCACGTCTATTTTTTCAGCAGCCAGATAAGCGGGTACATTCGTGAGCCGCACAGACGTCACTTTTTTGCCCTCCTGTTCATATTGCACCTGAATCAGTCCGGCCGGCGCTTCCACGCGCAAATGCCCAGGCCGCTTCGGCGACACCAGACCTTGCTCGATAGCGATCGTCACCGTTCCGATCAGTCCGTGACCGCACATGGGCAGGCAGCCGCTGGTTTCGATGAACAGCACTGCTACGTCATTGGCGGGGTCGTGCGGCGGATAAAGGATACTGCCGCTCATCATGTCGTGGCCGCGCGGCTCGAACATCAGCCCGCGCCGTATCCAGTCGTATTCGCGCAAAAAATGCTGACGTTTTTCGCTCATATTTTTGCCTTCGAGCGGCGGACCGCCACCCGCTACGAGGCGAACAGGGTTGCCGCAGGTATGAGCGTCAATACAGAAAAAGGTTTTGACCATTTGTAAAAATCAATTTTGATCCGCAGCATCCGCCAAATCTGCGTCCCCGAATACGATATCCAGTGCTTTTAAAAACTCCGCATCCGGCGCTGCATCCAGCGTCATCGATTCACCGGAAAGCGGGTGCCGGATGGTCAGTTGCTGTGCATGCAACAACAAGCGGGTAATGCCGAATTGTTCGCGGAAATATTTGTTTTGCTTCACGTCGCCATGCCGCGGATCGCCGATGACGGGATGGCGCAAATGTGCGAAATGTTTGCGGATCTGGTGGCGGCGACCCGTTTCAGGCTCTATTTCCACCAGTGAAAACCGCGCAGTAGGGTAACGCAAGCCGATCGCCATATCGCGGGTGATTTCCCGGAGTCTTTTGTAATGCGTTATGGCAGGCACGAACCCTTTGCCCGACTCTTCATCGGCCAGCGGATAATCGATGGTATCCTGCTCCGGAACATGACCCCGGATCAGCGCTATGTATTTCTTATTCAGTGATTTATCCATGAATTGCGCGCCCAGCGCTGAAGCCGATTCCGCTGTTTTCCCAAAAAGTAATACGCCCGAAGTGCCGCGGTCGAGCCGGTGTGCCGGAAACAAACGCTGCCCGATCTGGTCGCGCAGTAACTGAAGCACAAAAACCGTGTCTTCGCTCAAACGGCTGCGATGCACGAGAATGCCCGGCGGCTTGTTGATGGCGACGAGGTGCTCGTCTTCGTATAAAATTTCGAAAGGGACAAATGACATGCGGCAAAGATAGAAGAGAAGTGAGAAGGTGAGAGAGGTGAGAGGGTGAGAGCCGATTTAGATTACGCCTACTTCGCTCTGTTCATTCAAACAGTTGGAGCGAAGCGGTGTAATCTAAATCGGCTCTCACCCTCTCACCCTCTCACCCTCTCACCTCTCTCGCCCTCTCACTTCTAAAAAAACCCGAACGACTTTCGTCGCCCGGGTCTCCGTAGTTAAAATTCCTAACCTTTAAACTACTGAAATCTGTATCCAAATTCTTTGTTGGTTATTGGTTATCGGTTATTAGTTATTAGGGTGGTAGCGCCGCATTTCCACACTGCCCGTATTCCTTTTCGAGTAGCATGAACAATGTGGAAATGCCGCACTACCACCCTAATAACTAATAACCAATAACCAATAACTACAACCGATACCCCACGCTCAGCGTAACCGTGCTGCCGTAGTTGATCCGTTGCATGATGCTGTCTTTATCTTCATTGTACTTGTGGTTGGCGTCGTTATCCTGGTAGAACAGGAAGTACGGGCGCAGGATATCGCTCCAGGTCAGTTTGACTTCGCCGCGGTCGCCGAGGCGTTTGCTCAGCTGGAAATCGAGCAGGTTGCGGTGGCGCTCGTATACGTCGGCATAACCCGCAGTACCTACCTGTGCCACGCGGTCGCCGATCACATTGTACACCAGCGTGGTCGTCACGCCCCAGTCGGGCAGGTTCAAGGCAATACCGGCATTCAGGATGTAAGGGGACTGGCCCTGCAAAGCGCGGGTGCTATCGTACGCCTCCGCATTCGACAGGTCGATAGTGGAGCGGATCAGCGCGCCGTTGGCGAAAACGCTGAGGTTTTCCAGGCGGTCGCTGATGAACGTGAGGTTTTTGCGGATTTCAAGTTCTGCGCCGTAGTTGGTAGCGCCTGGTACGTTCTGGAATGTGAACGTGCGCGTGCCTGCACCGAGGCTGCTGAACGTAAACTCGATAGGGTTGTCGAATTTTTTATAAAACAGACTGACGCTAAACAACTGGTTCTGTCCGGGATAAATTTCATACCGCACGTCGAAGTTGCGGATCGTGCCGCGCGTCAGGCTTGGGTTGCCGACGATACCTGCATTGAGGTAAAAATCGTAGAAAGCAAACGGCGACAGTTCCCGGAACTCAGGCCGCGTAACGGTTTGCGAAGCCGAAAAACGCAACTGGTGTTTGTCGTTGAACGAGTATGTCAGGTTGGCGGAAGGCAGCCAGTCGGTAGAGTTCAGATCGACGTTCACAGGATTTTGGGAATAGTCGAACGTGTTTACTTTTTGCTGGAAATTTTCCACCCGAACGCCCCAGGAAGCGCGCAGTTTTTCACCGATTTTATTGTCGAACAGGATAAAACCTGCGCTCAGTTGCGAATTCGCATCGTATGCATCGCTTTTGTTGGTGATCTCGCCCATCACAAAACCCCTGTCGGTGATGTTGGAATCGGCAAAAATCTGGTCCTGCGGCAGGTACAGCAACTGGCTGTTGAATCCGCCGGTTTTACGTGTCCAGCCCATCACGCGGGCATCGAATGCGCGGTCTTTCTGTTGGTACAGTCCGCCCATTTTTATCGACTGCTTGTGGCCTTTGATGGAAAATGGTACCGTGAAGTCCAGATTGCCATTCAACACGTTTTCATTCAAATCGGAATAAAAGCGGCCGCTGCGGAACGGGTCGGCCTGGATCGGCACGAATGCGCGGAACGGCTCGTTTTCGTCGGCGTCGAAGTTTTTGGTGTAAAACATGCGGCGCAGCGACGGAATGTCGCGCGAACTGCGGTTGTAACCACCGCCCCAGTTCAGTTTGATGCCGCTTTGGGTCAGGGAATGCTCGCCGCTCAGGCGGGTCGTCAGCAAATGGTTTTCCGTGTATTCAATAGCCGTCGCGCGGATGAAGCGCTGCTGTTCAAAATCACTGCCTTCGCGGGCCGTGATGCTGTTATCCGTATTGGTAGAATAGGTGCCCTGAAGGGAAATTTTGTGCAGGTTGTTGATTTTTACAGCAGTATTAAAGAGGGCGCCCCACAGCACGTTGTTGCGGAATTGCTTGTCATTGTAGTCGAATAACTGCCCTTGCGTATCGAAATCATAACGGTCGGCATCCTGCAGGCGGTTGTTGTTGCTGTAGGAAATGCCGAACGTAGTGCCGAGTTGCATTTTGGACGACAGGTCGTTTACCATGCCGCCGGCGATCTGGAAACCCAGGTTCGGGCGGGCGCTGCTGCCTTCCGTGATAGACCAGTCATTCTGAAAAAGTTTCGAATACTCCACTTTTTCCGCGCGGGATGCGCCGATAAACGTTTCAGGTGTCGGGAAACCGGAAGGCAAAGCGCGCGTGCCGTTGTCGAGCCCGAGCCAGTCCGTTTTGCCACCTACGCCCGACAGGTAAGGCTGGAAAGTAGTGACGTTGTTGATGCCGCCATTGACATTGATGCTCAAATAATTGCGCTCCGGAATGTCGCGCGTGTTGATCAGGATGGCGCCGCCGGCAAATTCGCCGGGCAGGTCGGCGCTGGCCGTTTTCATGATCATCAGGTTGTCGAGCATCGACGACGGGAACAGGTCGAAAGAGAATGCCTTGCGATCCGGTTCGGTGCTGCTCAGCAATGCGCCGTTGAGCATGGCGATGTTATAACGGTCGCTCAGGCCGCGAATGATCGCGAATTTATTGTCCTGAATACTGGCCCCGCTCACCCGGCGAATCACGTCGCTGGTGGTGCGGTCCGGTGTGCGTTTGATCGATTCGGCGCTGATACCGTCGGCAATTACCGGGCTTGTTTTTTGCAAAATAGTGAGCGCGCTCATGCTTTCGCGGCTGGCTTTTGCTACCACCACCACTTCGGAAATGGATGTGCCGATGGAAGGTTCTTCCATGGCTACGTCTACCGAAGCTGTTTCGCCGGATTTTACGTTGATTTCTTCAATGTCTTTGGGCTGGTAGCCGGTGTAATTGATGGAAATTTTGTGTTTGCCCGGCGCCACGTTTTTGATGGTGAAAAAACCATCGAGGTCGGTCACCGCACCGCCGGCGCCATCATCGAGGCGAACCGAAGCGCCGATCAGCCCTTCGGCAAGTTTGGCGTCGATGACCTTTCCGGAAATACTGCCGGACTGGGCACTGAGTAAAATGGGGAGAAAGCACAGGAGTGCAAGAAGGATGTTGAATAGTCGTTTCATATGCCAGATACAGATTTACGCCTGCAAAGGTCTGGCGAAGTGCATTCGGTAAAGAAAAAAGCAGTTTAAGTTTGGGTTAAGTTTCGAGTGGCAACACGTTTTCTACCTTTGCAGGGTAGTTATTCGTTATTGGTTATTCGTTATTAGGATGACACGTTGCGCCTGGTCCACTCTTATTGAGTAGCCGGTAATCGCAATCGAGCCACCGACTCCTATAATAGCCAAACCCAAGATTTGCCATCCTAATAACGAATAACCAATAACAACAGATAGCAAATGCCCAGATACAACTCAATTCAAGCCATTCAAGCAGCACTGCGCGCAGGCGACACTACATGCCGGGCACTGGTTGAACATTATATTTTCCAAACGGAGCAAAACCGGCCGCTGAACGCTTTTGTGGAGGTATGGGCGGATGAAGCGCTGGAACGCGCCGACGCACTCGACCGGAAATTCCGCGAAAATCCCGCGTCGGCAGGGCGGTTGTTCGGCGCTGTCATCAGCATCAAGGACAATATCTGTTATGCGGGCCATGAGGTGACGGCGTCGGCCAAAATCCTGGAAGGATTCCATTCGCTGTATTCCGCCACGGCCGTCGAACGCCTGCTGGCCGAAGATGCCATCCTGATCGGGCGTACCAACTGCGACCAGTTCGGCATGGGCTCCACCAATGAAAACTCCGTGTACGGCCCCGTGCACAACGCCCTCGACCCCGAACGTATTCCCGGCGGCTCTTCGGGCGGCGCGGCGGTTTCGGTACAAATAGATTCCTGCATCGCAGCCCTCGGTAGCGACACCGGCGGTTCGGTGCGCCAACCTGCCGGATTCTGCGGTATTTGGGGTTTCAAACCGACCTACGGACGTATTTCCCGCCATGGCCTGCTGGCTTATGGCTCTTCTTTCGATCAGATTGGCGTGCTGGCCAACAACCCAACGGACATTGCACTGCTGCTGGGAATTATGGAAGGTCCGGATGATTATGACAGCACAGCGCCGGCTATTCCTGTAAATCATGCAACTTCGAAGGCCGTTTCCCGAATCGCCTATTTTCCGCAAACCGTTGAAAATGAAAGCATCGATGCCGGTGTTCAAACGGTAACGAAACAATACATCGACGGACTGAAAGCCGCCGGACACCAGGTAGAGCCGGTCGCGTTCGACTTGCTCGACTATATCATTCCCGCTTATTACGTGCTCACCACCGCCGAGGCAAGTTCCAACCTCTCGCGTTACGACGGCCTTCGCTACGGCTACCGGAACCCGAATGCCCGCAACTTGGAAGAAACCTACGTGCTCAGCCGCAGTGAAGGTTTCAGCGAAGAAGTGAAGCGTCGTATTCTTTTGGGCACCTTCGTGCTCAGCAGCGGTTACTACGACGCCTATTATACCAAGGCACAGCAGGCGAGGCGGCTGATTCGCGACCGCATTCGCGAAATTTTCCGGGACCATGACTTTATTCTGCTGCCCGTAGCGCCGACCGTAGCCGGCCGTTTCGGCGAACAATCGGAAGATCCGGTGGCTATGTACCTGTCCGATATATATACGGTGCTGGCGAATCTGGCGGGTATTCCTGCGATTTCCATTCCGGCAGGTACACATCCGGAGAATGGCATGCCGGTGGGCGTGCAGTTGATGGCGGATTCGTGGAACGAGGAGGCGTTGCTGGGGTTTGTGGGTGTACAACCGAACCCCAGTTCGGTTTTTTGACCGAGATGCGCAGATATGACAATTTTTTGAAAGTTGTCATATCTGCCGTATATGCGCCGAACCGGGGTTCGGCGGTACTACGAAATCCGGCTCCAAACCTTCGCCTCTTTCGCCTCCGCCGCCATATGCTGCCGCAGCCGCGCATGTTCCGGCGCCATCAATCCCGGGTCCTGTTCCAGTATCCCCGTTGCAATTTCCCGCGCTGCCGTCAGAATCTGCCCGTCGCGTGCCAGATCGGCCAGCATAAACCGCAGCATGCCGCTTTGCTGGGTGCCTTCGATGTTGCCGGGACCGCGCAGGCGCAGGTCGGCTTCGGCAATGACGAAACCGTCGTTCGTTTCGCACATGGTGCGGATACGTTCGCGGCCTTCGGTGCTGAGTTTGAAACTGGTCACCAGCAGGCAGAACGACTGCTCGGCGCCGCGGCCTACGCGGCCGCGCAACTGGTGTAATTGCGACAGCCCGAATCGCTCGGCATTTTCAATCACCATCACCGAAGCGTTCGGCACGTTTACGCCGACCTCGATGACGGTGGTAGCCACCATGATCTGGGTTTCGCCTTTTACGAAGCGCTGCATTTCAAAATCCTTGTCGGCAGCTTTCATTTTGCCGTGCACGATGGAAATCTGGTACTCCGGAATCGGAAAATCGCGGCTCAGCGCCTCGAACCCGGACATCAGGTTCTGCAAGTCCATCGTT
>JAKQJD010000036.1 GCA_029561355.1 Bacteroidota bacterium
AAAAACAGGTTTTGGCACTCACGTTTGCGGTGCGCCGTGCAATAAATGAAATTTAAGTATTACGTTTGATAAGCCAATCCGGAAAATAGTATGAAACAATTGCCCGCCCTCCTGATTGCGACCTCCCTGGTCGCCGTATTCGCTGTAAGTGCCCGCACGCAAAGTATGGAAACCGAAGTAGTCGGATCGGCGGGCGTTACCACCTCCACCGCTGCCGGAACGCTGCAATGGACAGTCGGCGAGCCCATGATCCGCACCGTGTTAAATGCAGCCATGCTTTCCGAAGGTTTTCATCAGACGGTTATTTGGGAAATCGTGCCCGTGAGCGAAGTGCCGGAATTGCAGGTTTCCGTCTGGCCCAATCCATCTTCCGAATTTATCGAAATTTCAAGCGGCCGGCCGGTTTCCGTCGCACTCTTCAATGTGCTGGGAAAAAAAGTAATGGCTGATATGCCAATCGATCAACACGCCATTCTGGAAACTGGACACTTACCCGCCGGCGCCTATTTCCTCGAAATATCCGACTTCAACCGGAAACGACTGGGGCTGTATAAATTGCTCCATTTTGAATAGTGAGTTGTGAGTTGTCAATCGTGAGTTCTTGGAAACTGACCATTCACCACTCACAATTCACTAATCTAATCCCCTCTTTTTTCACTTCCAAAATCACAGTTGAAAAATGAAACCACGGCTACTCCTCTTCGGTATTTTTCTTCTCTCTGCCACTTTCATTTGGGCGCAGGCTCCACAAAAGTTTAATTATCAGGCAGTTCCGCGACTGGCCAATGGCAACCTCTTGCCCGGACAATCCTTAAAAGTCCGCTTCGTCCTCACGGAAGACGGGCCCGACGTGGTTCGGTACGCCGAGGAACAAACCTTATCCACTTCCCAGCACGGCGTATTGAGTGCTGCCATCGGCGAAGGCGCTGCAAGCGCCGGGTTGCCACACAATTTCGCCGCCATCGACTGGGCGCAGCACCAGTATTACCTCGGTGTTTCGCTGGATCTGGATGGGAACGGCACGTTCGAAACCGGTGAAAATTTCAGCAACAGCCAGTTGTTGTCCGTTCCTTATGCTTTTTACGCCCAGAAATCGGGCGAATCCGGCACCACCGACAACGATACTGACCCTACCAATGAATTTCAGCAGTTGTCTTTGAGTGGCAACGTCATTTCACTGTCCAATGGCGGCGGCAGCGTCACCATTCCCGACATGTCGGCTACCAATGAAATCCAGCAGATCACCATTGCAGGAAACGTGATTTCCCTGTCCAACGGCGGCGGCTCCGTCATCCTTCCGCCCGGTTCCGGGACCGACACGCAAACGCTGTCTATCGCCGGAAACGCACTGAGTATCAGCAACGGAAATTCAGTGGTGCTGCCCGATGCGTCCGCCACCAACGAGATACAGACGCTTGCGCTCAACGGCAATCAACTTTCGCTGTCCAATGGCGGCGGTTCGGTTGCATTGCCCAACACGACCGATACCGACGATCAAACCTTGTCGATTGCCGGAAATACCCTGACCATCAGTGAAGGCAATTCGGTGGCCTTGCCTGCCGAAACCGACGGTTCGGTTACCAATGAAATTCAGGCATTGTCTATTACCGGCAATGTAATTTCGTTGTCGAATGGGGGCGGCGCCGTCACCCTGCCGCCTAACCAGAGCACAGATGCACAAACGCTTTCACTGGCCGGAAACACTTTGAGCATCAGCAATGGCAATTCCGTATCGCTACCTGCTGAAACGGACGGTTCCGTGACCAATGAAATTCAGCAACTTACGCTGGCAGGCGGTGTCGTTTCCCTCTCGAACGGCGGCGGCGCCATCAATTTGCCCGACGCTTCGCCCACCAATGAATTACAAAATTTGTCCATCAACGGAAACGTCATTTCCCTCACCGACGGTGGCTCCATCACCCTGCCGCCCAATCAGGGCACCGACGCGCAAACGCTGATGCTGGACGGCAATACGCTGAGCATCAGCAACGGCAATTCCATCGACCTGCCTGCCGAAACGGACGGCTCCGTGACCAATGAAATTCAACAACTTACGCTGGCCGGCGGTGTCGTGTCCCTGTCGAACGGCGGCGGCGCCATCAATCTGCCCGACGCATCGCCCACCAATGAATTACAGAGTTTGTCGATCAACGGAAACGTCATTTCCCTTACCGACGGCGGCACGGTGACGCTGCCCGCGGAAGGCGACGGCTCCGCCACCAACGAACTTCAGTCGCTGACCCTGAACGGCAACCAACTCACCCTTTCGCAGGGCGGCGGCACCGTGACATTGCCCAGCACCGGCGGCAACAGCCTCGTGGCCGGCACAGGCATCAACATCGCCAACGTATTGAATACGTCGACCATCAGTGCGCAAACCGACAGCCCGATCTGGAATGCGGGGCTGCTGCGCGGCCGCCCCATCGACGGGATGGCGCCCAATCCGGGCTATGTAATGGCTTATAAAAATGATACCGAAGGCTGGGTTTCCTATGGCAATGATCTGACTATTAACGGCACTACCAATAAACTGGAAGTATCGGCCCTGCGCGGCCGGCCTATCGACGGCATGCCGCCCAATCCGGGTTTTGTGATGGCGTATAAAAACGATACCGACGGCTGGGTATCATTCGACAACGATTTTTCCATCGATAACAACCGGCTGCAAGTGGCCAAAATACAGGGCCGTAGCGTGAGTATGGACGGTGCAGGCCCGGGCATGTTGCTGACCTGTGTGGATGACGGCTCGGGCGGACTGGAGTTCCAGTGCCTCCCACCGGCAGGTGGCGGCACTGGCGGACTTCCACTCACTTATGCAGGCAGTTCGACCGGATCCCTGATTTCCATTGCCAATTTTGAACCCGGCAGCAACCCGTCCATCAACGTCGGCACTTCGGGCCGCTACGGCATCACAGGCGCTACCAGTAAAGGCACCCCATTGCCGATCGATTTCAGTGATTACCTGGTACGCACGTTTACGTACCCGGCAGGTATTCAGGGCATCAATACCAACAGCGTGGACGAAGGTGCCGGCGTGTACGGCAGTTCAATTTCTCCATTGGGCGGCGGCGGATCGGGCGTTGGCCTGGGCGGTTTTTTCCAGGGTGGATGGATCGGCGCAGCCGGTATCGGCTACGAAGATGGCCATGCTGGCCTGGTGGGTATCAAAAAAGCAAAAATTGCCGACGCGAACTGGCCTAAAGAACAGCAATGGGGCGTTTATGGGGAAAGCACACACGACAACTATGCGTATGCAGGTTATTTCATGGGCGACGTAAAGATCAGCGACGATCTGTTTGTGGAAGGTACTTTGATCAAATCTTCAGGCTCCTTCCGCATCGATCATCCGCTCGACCCGGCCAACAAATACCTGTACCACAGTTTTGTGGAAAGTCCGGACATGAAAAACATCTACGACGGCACCATTACCACCGATGACCAGGGATTTGCCACCGTGGAACTGCCCGACTATTTTCAGGAATTAAACAAGGATTTTCGTTACCAATTGACTTGTATTGGTACATTCGCCCAGGCCATCATTTCCAAAAAGGTAGAAAATAACCGTTTTCAGATTCAAACCGACAAACCGGGCGTGGAGGTGAGCTGGCAGGTAACGGGCATCCGGAAAGACCCCTACGCGGAAGCCCACCGTATACAACCCGAAGTGGAAAAAACGGGCTACGAAAAAGGCAAATACACGCACCCGGAATTGTACGGTCAGCCGGAGGAACTGAAGATTGCGCGTCCGATGGCGCGAATGCATAAATAGTGTTTCGTTTTTGGTGTTTCGTGTTTGGGGGTGCATTGCCCCCGACTTTAATATTCGCTCAGCCGGGGGCAATGCACCCCCAAACACGAAACACCAAAAACGAAACACCCAACCTAAACCCGCCACATGCAACTCAGCGAACGCCAATGGAAAACCCTGGTAAAAGACATTCAGCAGCAGCGATGTATCCTGCTGTTGGGTGACGGGGCAGCCGTGTCCACCTCCAGCCCGACCGAGCGGCTCTCAGCCCTGCTTGCCACACACCTGGGCCGGCAAATGGAAGCCGAAAACGTGGCATTCGAGCCCGACCAGTCGGCTAACCTCGCCTACATGGCGCAGCGTTTTTTATCGGCGCCGAAAATGCGGCGCATCGACCTGGAAGACGAAGCGACCGATTTTTACGAAGCGGCTACCCGCAAGGCGCCCGGATATTACCAGAAACTCGCCGCTTTACCGTTCCAACTGGCCGTCAATCTCTCGCCCGACGACTACCTGCTGCGTGCCTGGAAAGCCGCCGGAAAAGCAGGCGCTCAAACGGCGTATTACAATTTCAGAAAAGAAAAAAACGAAGGAATCGATGCACCAAACCCTTCCAAACCACTGATTTACAACTTATTGGGTGCGCTGGCCGACCCGGAATCGCTGGTGCTCACACAGGAAGACCGCGTCGATTTTATCAAAAACGTGGTGAAAGGGAACCCGGGCATTCCCAATGCCGTCATGAGCCATTTCGACGAGCGCAAAACATACATTTTCCTGGGCCTGAACCTGGAAAACTGGGACTACCGCTTGCTTTTCGACACCCTGCAACTCAGCCGCGAGAATCTGTCGTTCCTGCCCCAACCCGGCGCACAGGTTTTGTCGCCCGAAGCACGCTCGTTTTTTGAAGACCGGTATCACCTGATTTTTACGGAATCGGATATTGCCGGATTTGTGGAAAACCTGGCGACGCGCTACGCGGAGTTTGCAGCAGAAAACGCAGGCACTCCTGCCGCCCTGAAAAAAGTGGTCATCCTTTTCAACCGGAACGACGCCGACAGCCGTATGGTGCAGGCGCTGACCGACCACCTGAACCCCTGGATCAAACGCGGCGCACTCGAACTCTGGCACATGGACATGCCTTTTGCCGGCGATACCGACCAGGAAACCCGGAGCAGAATAGCCGAAGCCGATGCCGTGCTGCCCATCCTGAGCGCCGATTTCTGGACCGACGACGACATCAGCAGTGCCTGGCTACCCGAAGCACTGCACCATCAACGGCAACGCGGACTACGTATTGTCCCTATCCTGCACCGCGCCTGCGACGTGGAAGGCAGCGAACTGGCTGCTTTTCAGGTATTACCCGACCTGGCACGCCCCGTGCGCACCTGGTCCGACGAGGATGAAGCGCTCAAAACCATTGTCGTTCAACTAAAAAAACTGCTCTATGACTAAGCGCAACGCTTCCCGGTATCCCGGCATCCGTTCGTTCGAGCGCGGTGAGCAGAATCTTTTTTTTGGCCGGCAGCGCGAAACGCAGGCCCTGTTCGAGGCGGTCAAGGTAAAGCCGCTCACCGTACTGTTTTCGCAATCCGGCATCGGCAAAACCTCGCTGCTCAATGCGGGACTTCCCCCGCTGCTATCGCAAAACGGGTTTCTGCCTATCATCATTCGTTTGCAGGACACCTCTATTTCGCCGGTAGAAACGCTGCAAAAAGTGCTTACCGAATACCTCGATACGCAAAAACTGGAGCAATTCGGACAGAAGCCGTACAGCCTGTGGGAATACGTGCGCGCCTGCCATTTCGGCCAAAGCGAGGTAGCCGACTCTGAAACGCCGGTGCCGACGGTGCCGGTGTTGCTATTTGACCAGTTTGAAGAACTATTCACCCATGCAGCCGGAAAACGCGCAGAACTCACCCGCGCACTCGCCGATCTGCTCAACGAACGCCTGCCCGAAGAAGTACGCCGGCAACTCCGACAGTTTCCACGCGAACAACGCAGCACCGAACTACTGGAATGGTACAACCCGGTGAAAATCAAGATTGTATTCGCTATTCGCGCCGACCGCCTGAGCGATCTGGATACACTCAAAAACGATATTCCAACCGTGCTGAACGACCGGTTTCACCTCAAACCGCTCAGCCACGACAATGCACGCGAGGCCATTATCCGCCCCGCCGCCCTCACCGCTTCGGACTTCGCACTGACTTCGGACTTTGGACTGACTTCGGACTTCGCACTGACTTCGGACTTCGCACTGACGACTTCGCACTTCGAATATGCTCCCACCGCTGTGCAGGAAATGCTTGAAGCGCTGGACAACGAGCAGGGCGAAATCGAATCGTTCCAGTTGCAGTTGTTGTGCAGTTACCTCGAAAACAAGGTGACGAAACCCGGCCAGGTGATTACTTCAGCCGATTTCGGTGGCAAGGCTGGTATCAATACTATTCTGAACGACTATTATGAACGGGAGATCAGCGCCCTCGATCCGGCAGAAGCACTTGCAGCGCGCCGTTTTATAGAAGAAGGACTGATCGTCAACGGCCGCCGTGTCGGGCTGCCGGAAGGAGCCGAACAAAGCCGTTTCGGAATCGGCCCCGAATTGCTGGGCAAATTGCTGAACAGCCGGCTGCTGCGTACAGAAACCATTCACCTGGGTAGAATTTATGAACTCAGCCACGACACGCTGATCGAGCCGATCCTCCGCTCTTACGAAAAACGGCATGCAGAAGAAGAGCTCCGGCGCGCCGAGCAATCGCTGGCAGAAGAACGGGAGCGGCTGGCAGAATTGCAGCGCAAACGCGCCCGCGCCCGCTTATTTGCTATCGCAGGTTTTGCCCTGGCCGGCCTCGCTTTGCTGGGCGGCGGTTTTGCCTGGTACAATGCTCAAAAGGCACAAAAAGCGCAAAAAAAGGCAGAAGTAACGGCGCTGGCCGCCAAAGCCTGGAACATTTACCGCGACGACCAGACGCTGGCTTTCCGCATCGCACAATTTGCCTACGAAAGCGATACGACCAATGAAGAAGCGCTTCAGACGATCCGGAAAATTGTCAATGAACCCACTACGGCTTATTATCAGACCATTTTTACCGGACATGACTTCGAAGTAAAATGCCTCGCGTTTTCACCCAACGGCGAACGGGTGGCCAGCGGTGGGTTCGATTCGGAAATTTACGTCTGGGATAAATCGGGAAAAACGCTGCAACACTTTTCACACCGGAAAGAAACAGGCACCCGGCAAAGCGGATCGGTGGAAGCCCTGCAGTTTTCCCGCGACGGGCAAAGGCTTTTTAGCGCCGATGTGACCGGAGAAGTGCGCATCTGGGACCTGAAAGCGGACACGCTTCTGCGTAGTTTGAAAACACAGCGCGGCCTCAGCGGCATGACCCTCTCGCCCGACGAACGCCTGCTTGCTACCTGCGGCCGGGATAGTACAGCCAAAATCTGGGACCTGACGGGCCGACTGATCCGCTCCCTGAAAGGGCATAACGGCCCGGTACTGGCAGTTGCATTTTCTCCTGACAATCAATTGATTGCAACTGGCGGAGGTGATAAAACGGCGCGTATCTGGAACATAGACGGCTCCGCCCGAAAAACCATCGAACCACCCGGAGTCAGCGTGATCAACGACGTGCGTTTCTCGCCCGACAGCCGCACGCTGGCCCTCGCCTGCAACGACCACACGGCCCGCCTGTACGACCGCGAAAGCCGCCCTGTAAATACGCTCAGCGGCCATACTGCCGAGGTGTCGAAGGTGCTTTTTTCACCCGACGGCAAATACCTGCTGACAGCATCTTTCGATCATACGGCAAAACTCTGGACGGTCGGCGGAGAGGAAATATTACACATTGTCGGTCATTCGGAGCGCTTGAGCGCTGCTGCGTTTTCAGCAGACGGCGCCTGGCTGGCAACCGGCGGATACGATTTTCAAGCCAAATTGTGGGATCTCGGCTTCAACCTGCACAACAAGTTCAACCGCCATACGAATTATGTGAGCAGGGTGAAAGTATCGCCCGACGGTAACTTCCTGATTTCCGGCAGCCGCGATTTTACTGTCAAAAAATGGAATTTCGCAGGCGACCTGCTGGCCAATATGGAAGGCCATCAGACCAGCATTACGAGTGTAGACATTTCTCCCGACGGGAGAACCTTCGTGTCTACCTCCAACGACAAAAATATCCGGTTGTGGAGTGCCGACGGGCGCTTGTTGCGCACTATTACCGATAGTCGCGCCGACGTACTAAAAGCCTTGTTCACTCCTGATAATCAACATCTTATCAGCAGCAATTTTATCGGCGAAATAGCGATTTACGAAGCATCCAGCGGGAAACTGCTTCGCAACTGGCAGGCTTCAGCAGGCAAGCCGGTACAATCCATCGCCCTTTCTCCCGACGGATTACGCGTGTACAGCGGCGGCGGCGACGGCGTGCTGCATGCCTGGAATTTACAGGGCGATTCGATCTGGACGGCAGCCGTAGGCGTCAATATCTGGTCGGTAGCGGTGTCGCCCGACGGGCACAAAATTCTGACTGCGGCTGCACAATTACCTATCAAAATGTGGGACGATACCGGGCATTTGATCCGGAACTGCTACGGCCACCTGATGGAAAACTACTTCGTTGCCTGGGCGCCCGGCGGCGAACAGTTCGTCAGTTGCAGTTGGGATAAAACGGCCAAAATATGGAACAAGGACGGCCAGCCGCTCCTTACGCTACCCCACCCCGACGGCGTTTTCGGCGCCGATTTTACCCCGGATAACCGCCTGGTGGTGACGGCATGCCGCGACAAGATCATCCGGGTATGGGAAATGCAGACCGGGCGCATGGTCAATACCATCGGAATGCGGACAGACGTGCGGCCGTTTTTCAATTCGCCTTCCATCGCCAGCCTCGACGAAATTTCGTTCGACTGGGAGCAATACGGCATTTCCACAGCGATGGCCGGAAAAATTTACAAAGACAAACCGGAAAACCTGGTCCGCCACAGCACACAACTCATGGAAAAAGCCGCCGCCGCGCTCGGCGATTCGGAAGGTTGCAGCCGGTATCTTTCGGAAGCAGAACACGTGCTGCTGACGGCCATACAATCGGATCGGACGCAACCCGGGACTGCCAAGTACGACTCGCTGCTCGCCGAAGTGTACAGTATCCGCGCCAATCTTTTTCTCCTGAATAAACAGTTCGGTCAGGTGGTGGCTGCCGCCCGTGCCGGCATGAAATTCCAGCCGCTCGATTTTCTTAAAATCTACGAGGTGAACGGTCTTTTACTGGGTGGAAAATTCGAGGAAGCGGTGCAGAAAGCCGGCCCGCTGAAAAATGAAAAAGTGACGCAGATCGAATACTATGAGGGAATGACGTTCGGAGAAGTTTTTCAGGAGGAATTGCTGTTTTATGAAGAGCAATATGGGATTCAATGTGCTGACAAAGAGCGTTTTATTGAAAAAATGAAGTAGGATGTTACATCCCTTGCGGGATGGATGGGGCAACATGGATGATGCGGATGATGCGGATTAATATTGATTTCCGACTGTGATTTTTGACTATGATTTTAAGGTGATTTATATGATGCACATGATTTTACTGCCTGGTAAATACCGGTAATGCTCCATTCCCGAGCCGTCATAATCATGTGCATCATATAAATCACCTTAAAATCAGAGTCAAAAATCAGAGTCAAAATAAATCTGTCAGCACCTCCTTTTTCCGCGCCCGGGCTACCGGAATCCGGGTACCGTTTTCCAGAATCAATACCTCGCCGTCCAGTTTTTGAACCCGGTCTTTGGCCACGATAAACGATTTGTGCACCCGCAAAAAATGTGTGTCAGGCAAAAGGTTTTCGAGGTTGTTCAGACTTTCCAGTGTGATTACTTTTTCGGTTCCGGTAAAAATTTTGACGTACTCTTTCCAGCCTTCGATGTAGCGGATGTCGGCAAATGCGATTTTCACCCATTTGCGGTCGGCTTTAACGGTCAGGAATCCTTCGGGCTTGCCTGTTAACCCGTTTTGCTGCTGGCGGAGCAGGGTCAGGGCCTTGTCGACTGCCTGGGTAAAACGTTCGAAAGAAAAAGGCTTCAGCAAATAATCCACGGCATTCAGATCGAAGGCCTCCACGGCATGCTGCGGGTAGGCGGTGGTGAAAATAGTGACCGGTTTGCGGGAGATGGTCCGCAACAGGTTCGTGCCGCTCAAAACCGGCATTTGAATGTCCAGAAACAACAAATCGACAGGTTCGCTTTGCAGTACTTCTACAGCACGGATCGGACTTTTGCAGGCCGCAACGAGTTCCAGGCCGGGCGTGTCGGCAATGAATTTTTCGAGCAGCGACAGGGCAAAATGTTCGTCGTCGACCAGCAGGCACCGGATAGGCATCATGTATTGAATTTAAAAAAGTTCCAGTTCCGACACAAACTGCGCTCCTTCCTGCCACGCTTCCAGCCGGTATTTGCCGGGGTAGTTCAGTTCCAGTCGCTGCCGGATGTTGTCCAGTCCGACACCACCCGTTTCATCTTTTTGTCGATGGTCCGGGTGAAAAGAATTTACGACGCGGAACAAGAGGCGTTTTGGCGTTTGTTGAAGTAATATTTGTAAAAAACCGGCCGGGTCATATTCCAGGTCGCCGTGTTTCAGCGCATTTTCCACCAGCGGCAACAGCAGGAGCGGTTCTATTTCCAAGCCGCCGATTTCACCTTCCACATCGAACCGGATCGGGAGCGGATGTTCCGATTTCAGTTGAAACAGTTCGATATACGCCCTGATCTGGGCAATTTCTTTTTCAACAGGAATACGCCGCGCCTGCCCGTCGTAGGTGACGTAGCGGAGCAGGTCGCTGAGCCGCAGCACCATGTCGGCTGTGCGCGGGTGTTGCAATACCGCCGACGAGTAGATATTGTTCAGGGTATTAAACAAAAAATGCGGGTTGATCTGCGCCTTCAGGTAGTTCAACTGGGCCTGCGTATGGCGGATCTCGATCTCGCGGCGATTTTCCAGCAACTGGTATAAAGCGCTGAAAATCATGAGAATAAAATAGATCAGCGCCGTTACGAAAAACATCCGGTTGCCCTCGTCACCAGGCATGATGCTGCGGCTGTTGAACAGGCTCTCTCCAAAAATCTGCAATTCCGCCCATACCCGCGCAATTGCCGTACCCAGCCAGAGCACGATGCTCCAGAATCCCCACTGCCAGTACCGATGCCGCTCGAAAAGCCGGTTGACCACGATCCGCGCATTTACATAAAACAGAAACGCCGGGAATATGATGTTCATCGCCGTACGCGCCAGCGCTTCTCCCGGCGGGCGCAAGCCCAGAATCAGGTAGTAGGTCACCAGCGCTACCAGTAACCAGCCGGTGAAGTGAACGATGAGGCGGCCGCGGCCGGAAAAGAGTGTTGTGAGCATACGAGAGAAAGTGAGAGAAGTGAGAAGGTAAGAGAGTGAGAGGGTGAGAGGGTGAGAGGGTGAGAGCCGACTTCGATTCCACCGCTCCGATTCCACCGCTCCGCCTTCGATTCCACCGCTCCGCCTTTGGTATTTAATCTCAATGCCTGAAGCGAAGCGGTGGAATCGAAGTCGGCTCTCACCTCTCTCACCCTCTCACTACTCTCACTCTCTTACTCTCTTACCTTCTCACTTCTTAATAAACGCGCCTCCCCGCGCACCCTGAATTTCCAGGTAATATGCACCCGAAGGCAGCAAACCTACATCGATTTGCTTCCGGTGTGTGCCGGGCGACAGAATTTCGGAGTCGTTTATCGAATGTACGATTTTGCCGGAAGCATCGATAATACGGAAGTTTGCCTTGGTTTTTTCAGTGAGGTCAAATTGAATATTCAGCCGGTCCTCCACAGGGTTCGGGAAGACAGACACTTCCCTAACCATTTGATTTTCATCAACTTCCGGAACCGCAGTAGACAGCAGCGTACTATCGAGCACAATATTTTCATCGCCCGGCTGATAGGCCATGTAGGCAAAGTACACCAGCATCATTTCGTCGGTAGTGGCTTCGCCCTGCACCACGTTTTGTGGCGGGTCGCTGGGCTGAAAAGGGTTGTCGGTGGTGTTGTCGTAGGTGGCGTATGCGTGCAGTTTACTGCCTGCGGGCACACGTGTCACCTGCTGAAAAGTGTAACTGCCCTGCCAGTGAAAGTCCCAGTCGTTGATGCGGACAAACGGAATGGTGTCGCCCTGCGGGGTGACTGCGAACGACGTGATGCTGCGCCCGATCAGGTGCATGTGCGGGGCCACGCTGATGAGCGAACCCGTTACCGGCACATTGAAGGTAGCATGGTAGTTTTTGGTGGTGTTGGCCGGGATGGAGAGCGGCCAGTTTTGCAACGAAAAAGGCGAGTGGTTGAGCAACGGCGCCAGGTTCACCGCGCGGATATTCTGGTTGGTCGGGGTAAAAAAGAAATTAAGCGCTGTTACGTCGCTCATGCCGGTTACACCCGCCGGGTAGTGCATTTGAACGATCAGGTCGGCGCCGGGCGTCAGTTTGACCCCCATAAACGGCGGCAACAGCACCGTTTGTGCGCCGGGCACCCAGGCGCCCACCAGTCGGGCGCCGTTGACGCCGGGGCCGCCGAAATTCACATATCCCGCTTCGGGCGTCTGGTTGTCGAGCACCTGCGCCTGGCCGGTGGTGTCTTCATAAATAAGAATGTGGTGCACCATCATGTGGTTGCCGGGAATGGCTTCCAGTCCGCGGAGGTAGGCTGCCTGTGTCAGGCCGTTCGGGATAACAAAGCAGCGGTACTCGTCTTCCGTAGCCGTTACGGTATAAAATGGTGTGCTCAGGATGTGGTCGGGCTCCCCGACGGCAGATCCCTGGGAGAACTCCGGGTCGGGCGGCGCCTGTCCGAGATCACCCGACGGGGCGCCGGCATCCACCCAGTCGCTGATGCGCTGGATTTCGGCATTGGTGAGGCGGTTTTCATGGGTAAAATGGCGGTAAGCAGGATCGGGTTTCCAGGGCGGCATTTGACGGCTGCCCGTTTTATCCTGAATAGAATAGCGTTTGGAAAAGGCATTTCCATAGCCGATGAGCGAAAAGTGCCCGATGCCGCCGTCGCGGTGGCACCCGACGCAGTGTTCGTATAAAATGGGGGCCACATCGGTCGCCCAGTTGATGCTCTGCGCTTTCGTTTGCTGAAAGCCGGCAATCAGGATGAGTGCAAGAAGTATTTTGTGTTGCATGGAGGTATTATGAATGAATTGATTTTGGTGATGGGTATGAATATTTCGAACATTTCACCCCCGGCGTTGCCGGGGGCTGTTGCTTGCGCCCTTTCAGGGCATTTTATGAAAAGGGCGAAGCGGTGGAATCTACGCCTCTCACCGTCTCACCCCTCACCCTCTCACTTCTAATTTGCCCGTGTACCTGGTCGACTTTATCAAGGCTGTCTTCCCGGAGCGTGCCGCAGAGCCTGTCCCAGATGGTGAAATACAGACCGTAGTTGCCGGTGAATTTTTCGTGGTGCAGGTTGTGGTGCACCGAAGAATTGAGCCAGCGTCCGATGGGATGTTCGTAGGTTTTTCGGCTGAACAATTCGTAGCCCAAATGCCCGTACACATTGAAAAGCAGCATCAAGGTAATGAAAGCAAAAAAAGAAACGGGGTGCAGCGGCATAATAATCAGCAAAACCGGAATGATGCCCGCTTCGAGCACGGCTTCGATGGGGTGAAAAGCGTAGGCTGCCCAGGGCGAAGGGTTCACCGATTTATGGTGCGTCAGGTGTACGCGGCGGTACCATTCGGGACGGTGCATCCAGCGGTGAATCCAGTAAAAATAAGTGTCGTGCACCAGCAGGGTTAGCGGAATGCTAATGATGAGCCAAGCGATACCATATTGTTCCACATCCGAATAAAACAAGGTGTACTGCCGGAAAGAGGTGCCCAGGCATAGCCAGGAAATGAAACCAAAAATAACGGACGTGAGCGCCGAATAAAATATTTCCCGTTGGTAATCAGCAGGTTGCGGGAATTTTTGCTGGATTTTACGGAAAAGCCAGTCCCGCCGTTTCCAAAGATAGAATACAAGATAGGCCAGGCCGCTGAATACGGCGTATCGGCCGAAAATAGCGATGGGTGAAAGCAGCCAGTGGGCGGTCGAGAATTGCGTCGGGTCGAACATGATGTGTCCTGTTGGAGGGTGAAAAACTGGTTAGGTTTAAAGCATGTCGAGATTTTCATGCTCTAATCCCGCTTCTCCACAAATATATCGTCCGCCGGAGATACTGATGGCGGAGCATTCAACCAGCGGTTCATTTCCTTCAACCAACGGTAAGCAATCCCGCCGGTGGTTGAAGGATTGGCGCAGCGTGTTGAGTTCGTTTGTGTGGCCGCACACCACGCCCCCACATTTGTCCTGTCAGTTGAACGAAGACACTTCTTCCCACTCAACGTGCTCAACAAACTCAACACTCTCAACACCTTAACAACTCAACCTGTATTATGAAAATCATTCAAAAAATTTCCCCCATCCTCTTTTTTGCCGTACTCGGTAGTTTCGCAGCCTGCAAAAAATCCGGAGAAGAAATCATTGCCCTGCTGAGCGCCACGGAAGCCGCGGAGATCGTGGAGAACTCCGTTTCCGCCAAAACAGCCGGGTTTACCATGCCCACTATCGATATGGCACAGATCGTCGACACGTACCTCAACAGTTGCAACGTACCCGGCGACACAACCCTGCAAAAAAGCAAAACCCTGCCTTCCGCGTCCTACAACTACACCTTTAATATGGACTGGCTGGTTACCTGCTCCGCCGCGAATGTGCCGCAAAGCACTGCGGTAAGCATCCAGGGCAACGGTTCCTTCGGCACCCCGCACTGGTCGGGCGCCGACGCCACCACCGGCGAACTGGTATTCACCGGCCTCAGCCCGCAGGAAACCGCCTACATCGTCAACGGCTCGTATGACCTGACCGGCGACGTCACCGGATCGCTGCGCGGCGCCAACCCGACGCTGAACTGCACCACCGAACTCACACTGGTCAACCTGACGATCAGCAAAACCACTTACAAGACTACCGGCGGCAACGGTACGGCCAAAGTGATCGCTACCAGCGGCAGCGGCGAACAACAAACGCTCAATGCTTCGCTGACGTTTAATGCCGACGGAACGGTGACGGTGACGGTGAACGACTACACGCACAGTTTCTGAGTACTGAGTACTTAGTGGTGGCATGGAAATCGGGAAAAGTGCTTCATTGTTTTCCGTTGGAAAGCAATGAAGCACTTTTCCCGATTTCCATGCCACCACTACGATACCACTCGCATAAGGCCACCAAAATCCATTTTAATCCGCATCATCCGCCCGATCCGCGTTTCCATCTTCCTAAGCCATCCCATTTCCAGGCTCATCTCCCCCGCAACCAGCAGGGCTTTTTTTTGTTATATCACCCAAAATAACGAATCACCAATCACTGAAATCCCTGTCAGATGGATCTGACCATTCAAACGCCGGCGCTTCTTTTCCCGGCTCTTTCCCTCTTATTACTGGCCTACACCAATAAATTTCTGGCCATCGCCAACCTGATTCGCAAACTCGTTTCCGATTTCGATGTCAAAAAGCAGCACATGCTGCTCAAGCAGATACATAGCCTGCGCCGCCGGCTCTGGCTCATCCGCTGGATGCAGGTATTCGGCGTAGCCAGCATTTTGTTCTGCGTCATTACGATGTTTCTGGTGTACGAAGACTTGCAGATATGGGCAAAGATCCTGTTCGGACTCAGCCTTTTGCTGATGATGACTTCGCTGATCATTACCCTGATGGAAATTTTCCTGTCGGCCGGCGCCCTGCGGGTGCTGATACGGGAATTTGAGGATCGAGTAATAGAAGAAGTGAGAGAGTGAGAGGGTGAGAGAGTGAGAGCCGACTTCGATTCCACCGCTTCGCCTTCGGTATTTAATCTCAATGTCTGAAGCGAAGCGGTGGAATCGAAGTCGGCTCTCACTCTCTCACCCTCTCACTCTCTCACTTCTCTCACTCTGTTTCTCCTCAACCAAAAAATAATTGTTTGTATTTCAACGAATAGCGTTTACCTTTGCACCACGAAATCAGGGATTCGTATCCGGGAGGGAACCATTGGTTCCCTCTTTTATTTGCCCGAAACTGAAGCCGCTACGGGTTAAATCCTGCAAAAACGAAGCCCCCAAAACCAGAAACCAATTATTTACAGCATGGAAATAACCGAACGCATTGCTCTAATTCTGGAGGAAAAATACCTCACCGACGAGGCGTATGCCGATTGTTTTACGGTAGAAATCGAGTTGACTGCCGGTCAGAAACTCAGCGTTTTTGCCGATAGCGATTCGGGCATGACCTTCGAAAAATGCAAGAAACTCAGCCGCTACCTCGAAAGTTATATCGACACCAACAACTGGCTGGGTGAAAAATACACCCTCGAAGTGAGCAGCCCCGGCATTTCCCGTCCCCTGAAATTTCACCGGCAGTACGGCAAAAACGTCGGCCGCCAACTGGAAGTCACCCAGACCGACAAAAACCGCATGGTCGGCCTCCTCAAAGCCGTAGCCGACAACCACATCGTGCTCAGCAACATGGTGGTCGAACGCGACGGAAAAAAGAAAAAAACAGTCGAAGTGGAAACAGTCATTCCATTCGAACAAATAGAAAAAGCCATTGTGAAACTCGCGTTTTAAATGGTCGCATATCATTCATTCTCAACCAATTAATTAAGTATAATGGTCAATTTAGTAGATGTATTCGCCGACTTTAAAACCGGTAAAAACATAGACCGCCCTACCATGGTGCGCGTATTGGAAGACGTTTTTCGCACCCTGATCAAGAAAAAATACGGCACCGACGACAACTTCGACGTCATCGTCAATACCAACAGCGGTGACCTCGAGATCTGGCGCGTACGGGAAGTTGTACCCGACGGCGAGGTAACCAACGAACTCGCCCAGGTGAGCGTCACCGAAGCCCAGTACATCGACGAGAGCGTGAACGAAGGCGACGAGTGCTACGAGCAACTTTCCATCGACGACTTCGGCCGCCGCGCTATCATGGCCGCCCGCCAGACGCTCGTTTCGCGGATCATGGAACTCGAAAAAGACGAGATTTTCCGCAAATACTCCGAACTGGTCGGAAACGTGATCACCGGCGAAGTAAGCCAGATCATGAAAAAAGAGGTGCTCATACTCGACGACGCTACCAGCAATGAGGTAGTGCTGCCGCGTACGGAAATGATCAAAGGCGACTACTACCGCAAGGGCGACGTCGTGAAAGGTATCATCCGGAAAGTGGAGATGCGCAACAATGTGCCGTTTATTATGTTAAGCCGTACTGATTCGAGTTTCCTGCACAAACTGCTGGAAGCCGAAGTACCCGAAATTGAAGATGGTGTCATTGAAATCAAAAATATCGTCCGCCTTCCCGGCGAACGTGCAAAAGTAGCCGTAGAAAGCCACGACGAACGTGTCGACCCCGTCGGCGCCTGCGTCGGCATGAAAGGCAGCCGTATCCACGGCATCGTCCGCGAACTGCGCAACGAGAACATCGACATCATCAACTACACCAACAACACTTCGCTCTTTATCCAGCGCAGCCTCACTCCTGCCAAGATCACCACCATCGAACTCGACCACGAGCGCAAACGCGCTGCCGTGTACCTCGACGCCGACCAGGTGAGCCTGGCTATCGGTAAAGCGGGCAGCAATATCAAACTGGCGACCAAACTGACCGGATACGAAATCGATGTGTACCGCAATCAGGCGGAATACGAAATCGACGACGTGGATCTGGAAGAATTCAGCGACGTCATGGAGCCATGGGTCATCGAAGCCTTTAAAAATATCGGCTGCGATACGGCCCGTCAGGTACTCGAACTGAGCGCCGAAGAACTGGTACGCCGTACCGACCTGGAGGAAGAAACCGTCCGGGAAGTGTTGCGGATTCTGGCGGACGAGTTCGAGGAGGAAAAGTAAAATGTTATTGGTTATCGGTTATAGGTTATTAGTGTGGCAGCCCTTGGCTTTGTTAATATTTCAGGCCAGGCATTCCCACACTAATAACCAATAACGAATAACTAATATCAAAATCCACGCTGTAACCGCTTTTTTTATTATACCTTTGCAGCGCAATTTCAACATTTAAACAGACAAGGCCTTCTAAACGATAAATCACGCGGCAATTTGAGCGTTTCCCCGCAAACGCATCCAAAATCAACTTCTCATAAAGCAGGCAAACCACTGCATGGCGCAAAAATTAATAAAGGTAGCAAAAGAGTTCAACGTCGGTCTGCACACCATCGTCGAGACGCTGCATAGCAAGGGATTTCCCCTCGTGGAGGAAAAACCCACCGCCGATATCAGCGACGAAATGCTCACCGTACTCCAGAAGGAGTTCCAAAAAGACCTTGCTATCAAACAGGAGGCGGATAAACTGGCCCGCCCCGTACTGAAAAAGGACCCCATTCCACCACCTGCCAGCACTCCTCCCACTCCGACCGCAGCGCCGAACACAGCGCCGCGTACCTCTTTTTTGCCGCCGCGCGAAGAAGGGCCTAAGGTCGTTTTGCCCAAAGTGGAAGAACCGCGCGAAGTAAAACCCGCCGTTCAAAAAGAAGAGCCGGAAGTCGTACAGCGCGAACGCCATGGCGGTCTGCGCGTGGTCGGCAGGATCGATCTCGACGCTCAAAACCGACCGCAGGCGCCTAAACAGGAAGAAAAGAAACCTGCTCCTCCGCCCCCTCCGCCACCCGCAGAACCGGCAGCACCACCTGCTCCGGTAGTGGAAAAGCCGAGTGTTGCGCCCGCGCCGGAAAGAAAACCCGCCGCAGAAGCCCCCGTTGCTACTCCGCCGGCCAAAGAACCGGCAGCGCCCGTACAAACGCCGGCGCCGGTTGAAAAACCCGCAGGCACAACTCCCGAAACGATACAGGAATCCACGGAACCTTACCGTGCAGATGCCCCGCAATTGCGCGGCCTCAAAATTCTGGGTCGTATCAGTCTGGACAAACCGAAACCCGAGCCGACTCCCGGTGACCGCAACCGCAACCAGCAAGGCGGCAATCGCAACCAGCCAGGTGGAAACCGCGGCGGAGCACCCGGCAGTGGAAACCGCAACCCGCAGCAGGGAGGCCAGAACCGGCCTGCCAATGCGACCGGCGGCACATCCGACGCAGGCAGCAACGATCCGAATCGTCATAAACGCAAACGTAAAAAGGTACAAACGCCCGTTACGGCCGCGTCGCTCCAGGCATCCATGTCGGGCGGCACAGCAGGAGCAGGCGGCGGCGGTGAACGCCGTGGCCCTCTTTCGTCGCCACCAACCGCTCGTCGCGACGACCAGCCGAAAGAGGTTTCGCAAAAACAGATCGAAGATCAAATCAGGCAGACAATGGCCCGTATGGGCGCCAGTGCCAGCCGGAAACGCCAGAAAATTCGCCGTGACAAACGTGACGAACGCCGCGAACGCGCCGAACTTCTGGAACAGGAACGCAGCGAAGGCGAAAAAGTACTGCAGGTAACGGAGTTCATCTCCGTATCCGATCTGGCTTCGCTGATGAATATCAAACCCGCCGACGTCATCAAGGCTTGTATGAGCCTCGGCATTTTCGTATCGATCAACCAGCGCCTCGACGCCGAACTGATCGAAGTTGTAGCCAGTGAATTCCACTACGAAGTGCAGTTCATCAGCGCCGAAGAACAGGTGGAAGTAGAAGAGGAAGAACTCGACGATCCGAAGGATCTCGTAGCGCGCCAGCCGATCGTGACCGTTATGGGCCACGTCGACCACGGTAAAACCTCGCTGCTCGACTTTATCCGCAGCGCCAACGTAGCCGAAGGCGAAGCGGGCGGTATCACGCAGCACATCGGCGCTTACGAAGTGAAGATGGCCGACGGACAGGAAATCACGTTCCTCGACACACCTGGTCACGAAGCCTTTACGGCCATGCGTGCACGGGGTGCCAAGGTAACGGACATCGCCATTATCGTGATCGCCGCCGACGACAGCATCATGCCGCAAACCCGGGAGGCTATCAGCCACGCCCAGGCCGCCGGCGTGCCGCTCGTGTTCGCGATCAATAAAATAGATAAACCGGGCGCCGACCCCGAACGGATCAAAAACGAACTCGCCCAGATGAATCTTCTGGTAGAATCGTGGGGCGGTAAATACCAGAGCCAGGACATTTCAGCCAAAAAAGGGGAGAATGTCGACAAACTGCTCGAAAAAGTACTGCTCGAAGCCGAACTGCTCGAACTCAAAGCCAACCCTGCCCGCCGTGCCATCGGTACGGTTCTGGAAGCATCGCTCGATAAAGGCCGCGGTTATGTGACAAAAATGCTGGTTGAAAACGGCACTTTGCACGACGGCGACCCGATCATTGCAGGCGAATTCTCCGGCAAGGTGAAAGCCATGTTCAATGAACGCGGCAAAAAGATCAAGGAAGCAGGTCCGGCCACGCCGGTTCTGGTACTCGGTCTGCCGGGCGCTCCGCAGGCAGGTGAAAAGATCAAAGTGGCCCGCTCCGACAGCGAAGCCAAAGAGATCGCTACCAAACGTGCACAGATCATCCGCGAACAGTCGAACCGCGCCAGCAAACGGATCAGCCTCGAAGAGATTGGTCGCCGTCTGGCACTGGGCAACTTCAAGGAACTCAACCTCATCGTCAAAGGTGACGTGGATGGTTCTATCGAGGCCCTTACCGATTCGCTCATCAAACTGTCGATGGAGAAAATCCAGGTCAACGTCATCCACAAAGCCGTCGGCCAGATTGTCGACAGCGACGTTATGCTGGCTTCCGCTTCCGACGCCATTATCATCGGCTTCCAGGTGCGTCCTTCGCTCACCGCCCGCAAACTGGCGGAGAAAGAAGGTGTGGAAATCAAGATGTACTCGATCATTTACGAGGCCATCGAAGAGATCAAAGCCGCTATGGAGGGCATGCTCGAACCGACGAAAGAAGAGGAGATCATGGGCCAGGTGGAAGTGCGCGAGGTGTACAAAATTTCGAAAGTCGGTACCGTGGCCGGTTGCTACGTACAGGAAGGCAAAATCAGCCGCAATCACTTTATCCGTATCGTTCGCGACGGTATCGTGGTGTACCCCGGCAACGCCAACCAGAATGCCGAGATCGCTTCGCTCAAACGCTTCAAGGAAGATGCGAAAGAGGTCAAATCCGGTATGGAATGCGGTATTACGATCAAGAATTTCAACGACATCAAAGTCGGCGACATTATTGAGTCTTATGTGATCAATGAGGTGAAAACGATGCTGAGATAAGGTTATTCGTTATCAGTTATCTGATATCAGTTATCAGGGTTGAAACGGAGGCTTTAGTAGATAATAACGGCGCGTATGGAACTGTAAAGGTTCTGTACGCGCCGTTTTCTTTGGTAGCACGGCCTTTCAGGCCGTCGGGAGCGGGGACATTCATGTGCCCGCAAACAAGCCTTCAGGTACAGTACTGTGACTGACATCAAATTTTGAACAGGATCCACAGGATTTATAAGGATTAGAAGGATGCCCGTTGTGATATCTTCAATTTTCAGGATTGGCACCCATGCTATTCGGGCGTCCCGACGGGAATCCTTCTAATCCTTACAAATCCTTCCAATCCTGGTTCATACCTCCCGAACGCCCTTCTTTCCACACTGGAATCCCCACGGAGTTGCTGTTGGCGGTGACGCGCAACAGCGGCCAGGGGCAGCCCGGTAAGGACAATGATGAACGGCCATTTTGAACAGGATTCACAGGATTTAAAACGATTAGAAGGATACCCGTCGTGATATCTAAATTTTCAGGATTTGCACCCATACTATCCGGGCGTCACGACGGGAATCCTTCTAATCCTTCCAAATCCTTCCAATCCTGGTTCATCCTTGCACCCTTTGTGGCCTCGATGGTTTATAAAAAATACTGTAGTCTGTAATCAAATCCCTTTGTCCTACTTTTGCCCCCGCCGGCCGCACTACCGTGGCCCCACTATCCATTCCACTACTACACACGATGAAAACCGTTTTCCCGACAATCCTTCTTTGCCTGGCACTTGCGGGCGCCGCTTCCGGACAAGACAAGTCCTATTTCCCGCAAATGACCAAAGTGCTGGTCGATACTTCCTTCCATGCCGTTTTCGGATATGAAAAAGGTGTGAAAGTGCTCAACATCTCCTGCCAGACACTCGATCCCAAAGACCCGTTCTATTGCGACAGCGAAGCCGTGGTGTCCGGCATGATCGTGGCCAAATACAAGGCGCCCGGCATCAAAGACAGCCTGACGATCCTTTTCGATACCGGCATGAGCGACGATCCCGAGTTCTCTATCTATGGAAAAGATCAAAAACTGGTAGGACATGTTTCCTGTGTTGAAATGTATATCAATGCCTCCGGACTGGTCTATACCGCAGGGCACGCCAACAACATGTTCAACCGCAGGCGCAAATTCCAGATCCAGAAAGACACACTGCTCGAAATAAAACAGCCCTATTACTATGTGGGCATAAAAGGGCCGATCCAGAAAGACGTTACCCTGTACAAGAATAAAACAGGCCCGGAGACCGTGGCGCAGTTGCCCAAAGGCTACGAAGTGGAAGTGCTGCTGGCCGAATCGTCAAACAAAGACTACGAAGCGGACTTGTTATTTCTGGTACGCACCGATTTCGGGCTGGTAGGCTGGCTCCGGCTGGAGAATGAGGATATGTTTGGCGGGGTGTTGACGGAGTTGTTTTTCATGGGGGATTGAGCAGGTGATTTGCCAACGCGTTCGGGAATTTGATTTCTGACTACTTTTGTCCGTTCTTATTCCTCTGACGGCTAAAGCAGGATTTCCTCTATGAACAAAACCGTTTTTTACCAACTCTTTTGTGCCTGCCTGATTTTTTGTGGCAAAACCAACGCCCAATTCGGCACAGTACCTCAAATTATCACCACCAGCGACCTGCCAAACAGCATCGGCAACGTCAAAAAATTTGCCTTGCTGGACATGGACGGCAACGACATCCTCGACATTGTCGCCACTTCGGCTACGGGCGTAACGCTCTTTCGCAGCGACGGTTTCAGCAGTTTTCACGCGCCCGAGCCGCTCATCGATGCTGATCTGGCGACCGTACCTGTCGGTTTTTTTGGCGCGCAGTTTTCAGACCTCGATAACGACGGTCTGCCGGACCTGGTAGCCGGAAAACACTGGAGAAAAAACCTGGGCACCGGTCAGTACGAGCCCCAACAACAGGTTTTTGAACACAACACCGCCCTGATGATCGATGTGGATGGCGATCTTCTGCCCGACCCGCTTTCGGTAGACTCCAGCGCTATTTTTTGGCAGAGGAACCTGGGCGGCGGCACTTTTGGTATTATCCAGACTTTGACAAACGCCAATAACCCATTGATTTTCAAATCATTGGATTTTGATAGCGACGGAATAACGGATTTCATTACCCGTCAAACCGACGGCTGTTTCTGGTACCGAAATATGGGGAACGGCGTTTTCCAGGCCATTCAACTGCTTGCTGTTGTGCCGGAGAACCTGGAGACGACCGATATAGACAACGACGGAAACATCGAACTGATTTTCAACTACGGTCAGATCATCGAGTGGCAGGAATTTGACCATACAGGGCAGGCAACACTCCTGCAAACCATTTCCACCAAATTCAGAACCGGCAGGGGCTTCGCACTCGGCGACCTCGACGCGGACGGCGACGCGGATTTGATGGTGGGCGAACTCACGACCGGCCATTCGGGCAGTTATTTCAAATTCAATAGCGGCACCGGTTTATTTGCCACTTCAACCACCACACCGACAGAGGCCTGGTTTCCGGATTACGGTTTACTCGCCATTGGAGACCTCAATGGCGACGGCAGCAATGATTATTGTACGGCTACCTCCAACAGTTACCAAATGGTGTGGTTCAGCCACCTTTCCGGCGGAACGTTTTCTCAGGAATTGTTTTTACAAACCGGGCTGGGTATTCCGAAAAGTATTATTTCGGTCGATTACGACTTGAACGGGACCAACGATCTGGTGGCATCCGGCACGCTGCTGGTCAACCTCGGCAATGGCAATTACGACGAAAAGCGCTGGTACCCGGGCGGAGGCATCCAGGGTTTTAATGCCGACCTCAACGGCGATGGCCTGAAGGACCGCGCTTTGCCCGGCGCCAACGACTCGATTTACTGGCAGCCATACCTTGGCAACAACCTTTGGGGCGCGCGTACAGCACTGCCCGGTCTGGTCACTTCCTGCAAGCAGGTGGGCGGCGGCGATCTTGACAACGACGGCGATATCGACCTCTTTGCCTGCAATGGCACGGATGCCGTATCGGTGAATGCACGTTTTTACTGGTTCGAGAACGACGGAACGGGCAATTTCGAGGCACATCTGCTCGAAACCGATATTCAACTATGCTCCGCTGCATTTGCCCTCGATGTCGACGAAAACGGCTTGCCGGATATGGTTTTGTATTTTTTCAATGGTAATCCGCGGGTGTACAAAAACCTCGGCAACGGCTTATTCGCTGCGCCGGGCGGACTTTTCCCGGTCGGCACGCCTTCACCAGGCAACGTTAACCAGAGTATGCTTACCGACCTGGATGCCGACGGGCGGGTGGATTATGTGTACATCACCAAAATGTGGGGCGATCAGAAAATAGCATGGTACCGCAACCTGGGCAGCGCCGGTTTTTCGGGCGAACTGGTGCTGGCAGCCTGGTCGACCAATGCTTCGTGGGCAACCAACTATTTCACCGTGTTCGACGCAACAGCCGATGGCCTGCCGGATATCGTGATTTCGGATAATTACTGGGGTAAACTGCGGTTCATCAAGGGTTTGGGTAACGCTACCTTTTCTTCAATGTCCATTATTTACAACGAAACACAGCCGTTCAACTATGGCAATTTTTTCGCCGTAGCGCCCCATGACGTGGATGGCGACGGCAAGTTGGATATTGTGTGGGGCAAACGCAATTTGAGCCAAACCCTTCCCAACTATTTGATGTGGCTCGGCAACGAATCGCCTGCTCAGCAGCCCGCCATGTTGATATTACATCAGAACGTGACCTGTGACGACAACGGCACACCCGCCAACGATACCGATGACGTCCGCGTTTTGAAAATGCGTATCAATAATCCGGCACAGCCCGATGGACAGTTTTTTCTGACCAACCCGTTTCAATCTATTCCGCTCGATACCGCCTTTTACAATCAATGGGCGTTATTTCGGTGGCATCCCGGCTCGGCAGGCGATGGCATCGATCGTTTGAAAGAAATTCACGACCTCCAGAACCCGTCCATTTTTACAAACATATACGCAAACGCCATCCCGAGTTGCTCGTTTGAGAGCCCTGCGACGATTTCTTTGTTCACAGAAGGATACGGGTGCGATGCCAATTCGACCATAGATGACGGTTCGGACGACGTGGTGAAGTTCTATTTCCATCCGCAGTTGAACAATGTTCCGCAGGTATCTCCCGGCTTTTTTATTACTTCCAATGCAGGTGCTGTGCAATCCGACGCCCCTTTGCCTCCCAATCAGGGAAGATACGGGGTGGCTAACAGTTTCAGGCTGCCGCCGGGTAGCGCGAATGCGGTACCGCAGGTTATCCTGACCATAAAAGACATGACAGACACGAGCATCGTGAAGCAATGGATTTTTGACAACCCCTGCTACAACGTTTCAACAGGGGATTTTTCCGGAAATACGATTTTCAGCGTTGCGCCCAATCCGGTTCCCAAACAACAGGCGCTCCGCGTTTTACTGGAAAACGATTTTTCAGGAACGCTCACGTTTGAATTTGTGGGCCTCGACGGCCAGGTTTTACAAACCCTGCAACAAGAAAAAAGCGCAAGACAGCAGTATTTCGAGTTCGGAGATTTGCCTGCTGTACATCAGTTTTTCTTACGCGTTTCGGATGGAAAAACGTCGGTGTCGCGGCTGGTTTTTAAGCCGGAATAAGAACACCGGCAAGGAACACGTACCCGCTGTTGCACGTCCCCATCCGGCGGAGCCAAAAAAATCCCGGAAACTTTCCAAAAGGAAAATCCCGGGACCATATAGAATCCAACTTTAAACTTTTTCTTTATTCTGCCGAAGCCTTTGTATTGGCGCCCGTTGCGGTACGTGGGAAAAACTGCCTCAATTCATTGTACTTGGTAACGTAGCCGCCTGCTTCGCTGTCTTTTTTGTATTGCGTAAAGGAATAGTCCATCAGCGCATTCTGAAAGTTGTCGTAATCGTGCAGAATCTTGCTGTTTTCCATGATCTCCAGCAGCGACCGGAGGCGGGTGATCCGGGTTTCCAACAGCATTCGGTCTTCGTAATCGGCTGCAAATTCCGTCCAGTCTACATCAGGACTGGACATAGCCGGTTGGCTTCTGAAGTAATCGTACACTTTGTTGACAAAAAGTTTGTTGACCTCGTTCACCCGTCCGTAGCGTTGCCGCTCTTCGGGAGAAAGATTGCGCTTTTGGTTTTCTAATGTTTTTTCCATAGCATCGATTGATTGATCGAGCAGATTCAGTTGTTTGGAATTTATGTGCTGTTGCACAATATCGTAAAAAGGCATTGTTGGCTGGAAATTTAAAAGGTGATTGGAATGGCACAAATGTATAGGGCCACACCAGCCGGCTTGCCGGTAATACCGACGAAATCAAATAAACGGCGTACGAGCATCCGGAAAAACTCGAAATAACTGGCTTTTACTGTTTATTGGATCAAAATATAGTCCGGCACTATTAAAACAATGAAAATTTCAGCATTTGACCCCGTCGTTTGAGGGAGAGCGTCAAATGTTTAAGGGAGAGCGTCAAACGTTTGACCGCGCGCCTCAAACTTTTCACCTTCCAGAGGAAACATTTGGCTCTCCGAACGAAGCGTTTGATTCCCCGAACGAAGTGTTCCTATATTTTTGACCGGCGTTTCATTCCAGGAGGCAAAATTTCAACCCGGGTAGTCAAACATTTGATGGCGCCATTCAAAATTTTGGGTCGTGTCGTCAAAATTTTGATTCGAAGAACGTAACACTTCATTCCGCGAATCAAATACTTCGTGATGGGAGCCAAACACTTCGTTCCGCGACCTAAATGACCCTTTATTTGAGCCTGCGGCAGCGTTGATCCGGTTCGACAGGATACAAAACGGGACAAGTCAAAAGGATGAATCACAACCATTTAAATTACCTTTAAGCGTTTTACAATCAGTTTTAGTTATTATATACACAAATGCCTGATTATCAGCCCTGATAACTGATAACAGATAACTTCTTTAATCCTCATTACCTAACATACCGGATGAATCATGCATCCGAACCATCCGAAAGCCGCATGATACCGTGCACATGCCGCTCCGTCTGAGCATACTGCTGATCTGTTTTTTGTTGCCATATGTTGCCCATACGCAACACTACCAGGCCTATGCCCACCGCTACGGTATGGCCGATGGATTGCCGCACCGGGAGGCACGTGCAGTATTGCAGGATCGGCAGGGATTTATCTGGACCGCCACGAGCGGCGGCGTAGCGCGTTTCGACGGGCGGAATTTCCGGGTGTTCAACCACATGGAAGACGGACTGCATGAAGACGTAGTCGATTTGCTGGCAGAGGATGCCGACGGCAATATCTGGGTGAGCCATTCCAGTGGAAATCAATGGGTCGACATTATTGATCCGATTACAGGTAAAATAACGCCGTTCGAGGTTTTCTTCAGGAATCAAACGGTTCCATTTTCAAATGAAAAATGGCGTCAGTCCCCGCAAACCCTGCCCGACGGCACACTGGTGATCTGGCTGGAACATGCCAATTCGTTTACGACATATCATCCGCAACATGGCTGGCACGCGGTGCGGCTTGAAAATGCATCGTATTCCAGACTTGTGCACACCACGAGCCGGCAGACCTTGTGGTGCATCTATGAGGATGCGCCCTCCGCGCAACGCCGGTTAGCGGAAATTGATCTGAACGGGAAATTTATCCGGCAGTATCCGATCCCTTTGAACCATGATTTCGGTTTGTTAAAAGGGTCGTCCCTCGATCCCGATGGTTTTTTCATCCTTGATAAGGGCCAAACACCGGGAGTACTGGAATTGTGGGAAATCGACGGGCAAGGCAGGCGAACGATTTTGCCGCCCCGGTTCCCGAAAATGGCTTCTTTCCAATATACGGTGCTGGAACAGGGAAGCCTGATCGTGCAATTTCCTTTTATCCACCATGCCGATGGCGAGTTGCTGTTGGACCTCACGCAGGAATTTCCCGATCTGGATCCCTGGCAGTTTAAAGATTTTTTCGTCGATCGCAGTGGAAACCTGTGGTTTGCCACCACATTCGGACTGGTGATGGTGGAATTGCGGGAAAATTACTTTCGCCGCTTGCTGTACGACGACCATGCTCCCGGCGACCGTGGCACGACCTGCCGGGGCCTGGCGGAGATAAACGGACAATTGTTCATCAACAGCGATAACAGTTCCTTCGGAAGGTTTATCGTAGATGTCACATCCGGAGCAGCCCGGCGTTTACCGGGCGCAGAATCGGCTTTGAGCATCACCAAAAGTGCCGATGGCAACTTCTGGACAGAATGGACGCTTCAGGCAAACGCATCGAACGTCAGATGGGTATCCTTACAAAAAATCACGCCCGGGGGTGTGCCCGTCGGACCGACATTCCAGGTAAAAAACAGGGAAACCGGATTTATCTGGTCGATTTTAGAGGTAAGTCCGCAACGCTTGCTGCTCGGCCTCGGGACCGGACTTGTTGTTTTGAACCCCACAGATGGAACATTTGTGTATCAGCCCGATGCTGCTTTCCCGGAATTTGATCGTGCCTGTGTCAACAGTTTACAACGCGACCGGTCCGGACAAATCTGGGCCTGCACTTCTCTGGGGCTTTACCGCCTGAAAGAAGACGGCGCCATCATGGATCGCTATTGGCCGGGCGGACAAGGAGAACATCATTTACCCTATGAAAGTATTTTTCATTTTTATGAGGATGCCGAAGGGATTTTCTGGCTGGGCACTGCCGGCGGTGGACTTATCCGGTGGCACCGGTCGGCGCAGGCAGGTCAGCAAACACAAGTGATTTCCCGCAAAAACGGATTGCTCAACAGCGTGGTGTATGCCGTTTACGAGGATCGGCACCAGCATTTGTGGTTGCCGACCGATTTCGGTATTGCACAATTAGACAAAGCCTCTCTACACGTCCGGCGTACCTGGGTAAAGGAAGACGGGATTAGCCACAACGAGTTCAACCGGCTTTCGCATTGCCAGGGGCCCGACGGAACCTTGTATTTCGGCGGTCTGAATGGCGTGACAGCCTTTCAACCCGACGATTTTTACGATGGCTCGAAAGAACAAGAGCAGCCGCCGGTGTTGGTACCGATTGTTTTTCAGATAAATGACAGCGAAACGGGGCGGCTGGAAAATCGTTTGCCGGAACTGCTGGCTTCGGAATCAGTCACCATGCATCCCGGCGACCGTTACCTGCAACTGGAGTTTGCCCTGCTGGACTACGTCGCTCCGGAAAAGGTGACCTACTACTGGTATCTGGAAGGCGTGACTTCCGATTGGGAGGTGTTGAACGAACCGGTATTGCGCTTGTCCGGCTTGTCGTATGGCAGGCATTTGTTGCGCGTACGGGCCCAGGCGTCCAACAGTGCCTGGGCCAAAAACGAACTGGCTTTTTCCATCCACGTATTGCCGCCGGTGTATTTACGGTGGTGGTTCATCGCCGTTTGTCTTCTGACAATTGCCCTGGGCATCTGGAACTGGATACGTTGGCGCACCCGGGAACACCGGCTGGAACAGGAACGGCTGGAAAGGGAGGTGACCAGGCAAACAGCCACCATACGCCACCAGACAGAAGAACTGAAACGACTCGACGAGGCCAAAAGCCGGTTCTTTGCCAATATTACCCACGAATTGCGCACGCCCCTGACGCTGATGCTGGGCCCGATCGGAACTATCCTGAAAAACCCGCGACTCGAACAGCAGGAACGCGGACTGGCTACCGTAGCCCGTCAGCAGGGACAACACCTGTTGAACCTGATCACCGAATTGCTCGATTTGAGCAAACTCGAATCCGGCGTCCTGCATGTGCACGAAACGCCTGTGGCGCTTTACCCCTTTCTGCACCGGCTTTGCGATTCCTTTCAGAGTCATGCC
>JAKQJD010000038.1 GCA_029561355.1 Bacteroidota bacterium
CGCCACACTTCCTGCCCAAATCAGCCGGAAACTCAACTTCAGCAAGGGCTTTACCTGGTCCATTTGTTTTTGCAACCGCGCAAACATCGGCAGCAGCAGCGACGCAAACAAGTATCCGAGCATATTACAGGCATCCAGCACCCTGTAAGCGCCGGCAAACACTTCCGCATGTGCTTTCCCGCTGAAACGCTCCAGCAGCACGCCGTCGAGCCGGGTATAGGCAAACATGAGGAAAACGACCAGCGCATAAGGCAGACTCCCGCGAAACAAGGCCACCAGCATCGGGAAACCCGAACGCCAGTTGTCGGCCCACGAAGGGCGAACGCGAAATTTTACTTTACTGCGCAGAATACCGAACGCGATGAGCGCGGTCAGTGCCAGCGGCACCGTTTGTGCCAGCGCGAAGGCTTCTATGCGCAGCGTCCGCCCCGGCGGATGCGTCCATAGCAGCAGGCCGCAGGTAAACAGCATCAGCAGTTTGTCCATCGATGACAATATGCTGTCGATGCGGTAATGCCCGAGCCCGGAAATATTGGACCGCAGGAAAAAAATCATCTGGATCAGCACCTGGTTGACCAGCAGGATCAACAACAGCCACAAGGCATGGGGTTCGTAGCGCATCGTCCAGGCCAGTCCGAGCGAGATAACCAGGTAAACGACGCTCAGTAAAATCTTGATGGCCAGCAGGTTGGGAAAATACTTCGGCAGCAGTTGCGGATGCTGGCTGATGTGCCTGTTGTTGAAACTCTGAATCCCGAAGTCGTTGAGTATCTGAAAGATATACGTCAGGTTCATCAACGCGAAATACAACCCGTAGTCCGGTCCGGTCCGGTTCTGCACGGCCAGGTCGACCCCGAAAATGAAAAACGGCTTTATCAGGAGATTGATAAAGAGCAGGAAAAGGATGTTGACGATAAATTCGCGGTTCACGGCGCAAAGAAACGCGGATTACACGGATTATTAGCGGATCACGCGGATTCGGTCTGTGGTAATCTGGCCATGAATTAATTCAAAAGCCAGATTACCACAGACCGAATCCGCGTAATCCGCAAAAGATCCGCGCAATCCGTGTCTCACCTGTAGTAAAACACCACCGCAAACGTGATCACCAGCAGAATAACCGCCATTACGCGGTAGTTCTGATACCACGCCAGTCCTTTCAGGGCTGCGGAATCCTCGTCGTACACCGCCTGGTTCCAGACGAAGCCTACGAGTTTTTCAGAAGGCGGTGGAGGGGTGGCCAGGCTCGTCGCTATCTGCACTGTCGAGCAAATGGCAAAAATAATAGGCGCCTTGATCAGGAAGTGTACCTGGTTCCAGGCAGGAATGAGGCTGGTTACTTCGCTGGTTACAGTAATCAGGGCGATGACCAAACCCGTCATCAGCGCGGCGAAAGCACCGTCGGCGTTGGCCCTTTTCCAGAAAAGCCCGATCAGGAAAATGGCTACGACGGGCGGACTGATCAGTGCCAGGACACCCTGCATGTAGTTCATCAGCGACTCGAAATTAGCGATTTGCGGCGCCCATGCTACGGTAATCACCATGAATACGACCGTTGCGATTTGCCCCGAACGCACCAGACCTTTCGAGTCCATATTCGGGTTGAATTTTTGCACAAAATCCATCGTAACGAGCGTGCTGGCAGAATTGAGTGTTGCGCTCACTGCCGAGGCCATAGCAGCCAGAAAACCCGCCACCACCAGACCGACCAGACCCGCCGGCAACAACTGGAATACCAGCGTGGGGTATGCACCGTCAGAGAAATTTTTCAATTGACCCGAATACATATCCTGCAAATTCGGGTACAGTTTCAGCGCCGCCAGCCCCGGAATGACCAGCAGGAACAGGATCGGAATTTTCAGCAAGGCGGCAAACAACGCGCCTTTTCGCGCCTGGTTGGCATCGCGGGCGCTGAGGGCGCGTTGCACGATAAACTGGTTGTTGCACCAGAAATAAAAACCCAGCAAGGGTACGCCGAGCAACAAGCCAGGCCAGGGCATGTCGGGGTGCCCCAGCGGCTGTACCAGGTGCACAAATGATTCATCCTTGGCACGCGCATATTCCATAATAGCCGTGTAGCCGCCGGCTTTATCGTACACGATCACCGACAGAATAACCGCAGATATCAGCAGGATAATGGTATTCACCATCTCGGTGCGCATGACAGAAGACAGGCCGCCGAAAATGGTATAACCCGCCGCAAAAATGGCCAGCAATGAAACAATCAGGAAGGTATTCGCCTCCGGATACACCAGTTTGGCAATGACCACCCCCGCGAACAACGTACCCGCCGTGTCGATAAAAATATTGCCGACCAGCGTGATGAAGGAGAAATAATAACGCGATCGCACGTCGTACCGTTTTTCAAAATACTCCGGCATAGTATACACCTGCGATTTCAGGTAAAACGGCAGGATGAACATGCAGAAAAACGTGAGCACAATCGACGCCATCCATTCGTAGTTGAAAAATACGATGCCGCCTTTGTACGCCCCGCCGGTAATGGCAATCAGCGAATTGGAAGAAATATTGGCGGAAAACATGGATATACCGATCACATACCAGGGCATGTTGCGGCCGGCCAGGAAGTATTCTTCCGAACTACCGGCCTTGCGGTGGTAAAAACCATAAGCCACGATGGCGGCAATGTATCCGACAATGATGACAAGATCTAAAGTGGTAAAAGTAAAATTCATGGAGGTAGGGAAAATGAAAAAACGGGTTACTTAGATGTTTTCATTGGTATCGGAAGTATATTGTAATTCAAAATTTGATTCTGAACTACTTGAAATAAGGCCAGGCAATGTTAGGTAAAGATTTTTAAATCTGTTACAAAATGCGGAAATTCAGATAACACTTCTACATCCGCCGCGCGGAACTTTCCACGTATCCGGCTTGTTCAGCGAATATGTACGACACCACGACCCGCCCTCCTGCCACTTCCGACTGGTTTCTGATGTTTCTGCTCGCCACCGTTTGGGGTGGCTCTTTCTTTTTTATTAAGCATTCGGTACAGATTTTCCAGCCCATGCAGATGGCTATGTGGCGCATGGCTTTATCAACCGCCTTGTACCTGCCCATTGCGGCCGCCTTCTGGTCGAAAATAGACTGGAAGCGCTGGAAACCCCTCCTGAGTGTGGCGTTTTTCGGGTCTGCTATCCCCAATTTTTTATTCGCCATTGCACAGCAGCACGTCACCAGCAGCCTGGCAGGCGTGCTGAATTCGCTCACGCCCCTGTTTACACTGCTCATCGGCGTCAGTTTTTTCCAGATGGGTTTTACCCGGTATAAGGTGCTGGGCGTTACGCTCGGGCTTGGCGGCGCATTTATCCTGATCCTTTTTAACAGCAAAAGCGCCACTACCGGAAATGCATTTTTTGCCAGTCTCTGCGCGCTCGCCACGGTGTGCTACGCTATCAATGCCAACATCGTCAACAAACACCTCCGCGATATGCACCCGGCCGGTATCGCATCGGCCGCATTTGTACTCACGGGACTTCTGTTCTTCGCGGGACTCTGGCTCTCCGGCGCCTGGCAGGCCGTACAAACACAGGAGCACGGCTGGCAAGGCCTCGGCTACATATTCTACCTGGCCGCCCTGGGAACCGTCGGCGGCAATATCCTGTACTTTCTGCTCATTCAACGCACCACAGCCATTTTCGCCACTTCCGTTACTTACCTCCTGCCCATTTTTGCCATGATCGTCGGCGCCTTCGACGGCGAAACCCTGGGACCGATGGATCTGGTGGGTACGGCGGTGATTTTGGCGGGCGTGTACATTGCTAGAAAGTGAGAGAGTGAGAAGGTGAGAGAGTGAGAGAGGTGAGAGAGTGAGAGAGGTGAGAGAGTGAGAAAGTGAGAGGGGTGAGAGTCCGTAGCGTACACCCCTTCGCTCCAGAATCGGGATAAATGGAGCGAAGGGGTGTACGCTACGGACTCTCACCT
>JAKQJD010000049.1 GCA_029561355.1 Bacteroidota bacterium
CTGAAAAAAGACCTTTACAAAATCCTCAACGAACCCGAAAGCCGCCGACCTGACGGCTCGAAATACGATATTTACAAGGACGGACTGAAAATTTATACCACCATCGACCCGGTGTATCAGCAGTATGCGGAAGCGGCGATGCAGGAACATATGAAAAAAATGCAGGCCCGCTTTTTTCAGGTCTGGAAAGGCCGGGACCCGTGGACGCATAAAGGTAAAAAGGTGACGTCTGAAGAAATCCAGATGCGGAAAGAATCGCTGTGGAGACTTGTTCGGGAGGGCGACCGTTTTCAGATGCTCTGGCCCAAATACTTTGATCAAATCACGGAGGAAATACAGGACAAATACGATTTCGCCCTGCGGGATATCGATATCGAGCGGATGCTGCGCGATGATGCAACTTCAGGTTCCGTCACTAAAATGCTGACAAACAAAGAAATAACAGTAGAACAGGCGGCAGCATACCGCAAAATACTGTCGGGAAAAGAATGGGCGGCCATTAAAACCCAATACCAGGCATTGCGCAGTGCCGTTCAGAAGGAATACGCCAAAAAGGTGAAAATGAAGGTGTTTACCTGGAATAACCCGAAAATGGAAAAAGACACCTTCATGTCGCCGATGGACAGCCTGCGCTACCACCGTATGTTCCTGCAAACGGGTCTGCTCGCGGTCGATCCATCCACTTCCGAAGTGAAGGCATGGGTAGGTGGAATCGATTTCAAACATTTTCAATTCGACCACATCCGTACCAGCCGGCAAGTAGGCTCTACTTTTAAACCTTTCGTTTACGCTACCGCTATTGCACAGCAAGGCATTAGCCCCTGTTTCGAAGTGTATGACCAGCCGGTAACTATTCCTGCGCATTACCAGAATTTTACCAACGGCTATGACTGGACTCCCCAGAATTCAAACCTAAAGTATTCCGGTGCGCGCTTGAATTTGAAAGAAGGTCTCAAACAATCTATCAATACGGTTAGTGCCTACCTGATGAAACAAATGGGTGACACGGAGCCGGTGCGCGGGTTGTGCAACAACATGGGTATCGATTCCTCGCGTAACCGAATTCCCAAAGGCTCTCCTTCCATTTGCCTGGGTGTGGCCGACTTGTCGGTGCTGGAAATGACAGGCGCTTACACCACCTTTGCCAATAAGGGTATGTTCGGAAAACCCATTGTAATTAAAAAAATCGAAGATAAAAACGGCCGCGTCATTTACCGCAGTATGCCGGAAGAGCGTGTGGCATTGCCTGCCAACGCTACCTATGTCATGACCCAGATGTTAAAATACAACGTCCAGGGCGCACCTGTAATCAATACCCTGAAAAGTGATATTGGCGGCAAAACAGGTACGACGGATGATTTCACAGACGCATGGTTCATGGGTGTAACGCCACGCCTCGTAGTTGGCACCTGGGTGGGTGGCGAAGATCGCTGGATCCGGTTCCTGAGCATCGACGACGGTCAGGGTGCCCGCCTTGCCCGCCCCATCGTGGGCGCTTTTTTCCAGAAACTCGAAAAAGACCCGAAATCCGGCTACGACTACAACGCCAAATTCCAGCGCCCTGCCGGCGAACTCGGCATCGAGATCAACTGCGCGGCGTATCAGAATGCAGCCGGCGTAGTGGGCGATGAAGAGGAGTTTGCT
>JAKQJD010000426.1 GCA_029561355.1 Bacteroidota bacterium
TTTTTTGATGGCCATGTTTACTTGAGCGCATAATCATGGCCATCAAAAAATCATATTAATCATAGTCAAAAATCCGCGTCAATCCGCTTAATCCGTGTCATCCGCGTTGCAATTATTCCTACGAGGGGCGTAGCCGAACTATCCGCACTTCATCAAGCCTTCGCGCGGCGCCCCCAGTTTGATTTGGCCGGATCGGTCACCCTCAACTGGTCTTTTTCCTGGAGATACAGTTTCAACGACAGCAGAGCGGCTACTTCGGCAGCGTCTTTCTGGCTTTCCGTCAGTTTATCCGGCGTGTAATAGTGTTGTACGAAATGGGTGTCGAAGTTGGCCGAAACGAATGCTTCGTGGTCCATCACGAAACGGCCGAAAGGCAGCGTCGTGTTCACACCTTCCACTTCGTAATCTGCAATGGCTTGTTTCATTTTCTGAATCGCTTCCGTGCGGGTAGGAGCATGCACCACGAGTTTGGCCAGCATGGGGTCGTAATAGATCGGTACTTCCATACCTTCCGTATAACCGCCGTCAACACGAACACCGTCTCCTTCGGGGAGACGATACCTGGAAAGTGTACCAACGCTGGGCAGGAAGTTGTTGAGCGGATCTTCCGCATACACGCGCAATTCGAGGGCATGGCCGTCGATTTTCAGGTCGTCCTGCGTAAAACCGAGTTTTTCGCCTCTTGCTACGCGGATCTGCCACTCCACGAGATCCAGTCCGGTAATCATTTCAGTAACCGGGTGCTCCACCTGCAGGCGGGTATTCATTTCCAGAAAGAAAAAGTCGCGGTGAATATCCACCAGGAATTCTACGGTTCCTGCACCGACATAATCACATGCTTGTGCAACCCGAACGGCTGCTTCGCCCATGGCTTTTCGCATTTCTGGAGACAGAATGGCGCTGGGCGCTTCTTCCACCACCTTTTGGTGCCTGCGCTGGATCGAACACTCGCGTTCGAAGAGGTAAACGGTATTTCCATGGCGGTCGGCCAGTACCTGAATTTCCACGTGGCGTGGACCGGTCACATATTTTTCGATAAACACAGAGCCGTCGCCAAAAGCGGAAACGGCTTCCGAAATCGCACGCTCCATTTGTTCCTGCGTGTCTTCTTCCCGATCGACGATGCGCATACCTTTCCCGCCGCCGCCGGCAGAAGCTTTAATAAGGATGGGGTACCCTACCCTGCGGCCGATTTCTTTGGCCATTTCCACATCGGTAATGGCCTGCTCGATACCGGGCACCATGGGAACGTGGTACTTTTTGACCGCTTCCTTGGCCGCCAGTTTACTTCCCATCACCTCGATGCTGTACGGATCCGGGCCGATAAAAGTGATGCCTGCATCGGCTACTTTTTGAGCGAATACGGCATTTTCACTCAAAAAGCCATAGCCGGGATGGATACCGTCTACGCCCAGTTCAAGCGATTTTTCTATGATCTTGTCGCCCAGCAGATAACTCTGCGCGGAAGGCGCGGGGCCGAGCAAAATAGCCTCGTCGGCGAAACGTACGTGCGGCGCGTTTCGGTCGGCTTCCGAATAAACGGCTACTGTTTGGATGCCCATTCGGCGGGCGGTGCGCATGATGCGGAGGGCGATTTCACCCCTGTTGGCGACAAGAATTTTTTTCATGTTTGAAAAGAATAAAGACTAATGCGGCTTTTTCCGGTGTAAATTCCGATAAGCCAGCAAGGTACTGATTATGGTTAAAAATGATCCTGTTAACATGGCAGCGCCCGGAAAATAAATGGGCGCACCGGGAGAGGTAAAGTATGAAAAAATGCCCGTCATCAGCACCGGGCCGATGATGGAGGTTACGCTCATCAGGCTGGTCAGTCCGCCCTGCAATTCGCCCTGCACGTTGGCGGGTACCTGGTTGGAGATCAACCCTTGCAAGGACGGACCTGCAATACCTCCCAGGCAATAGGGAATCAGGAAAGCGAACATCATCCAGCCCTCTGTGGCGAATGCAAACAACAGGAAACCAAGCGAATACAAACCCAGACCCACATATACGCCCCGCTCCTGGCCCAGTTTCGGTATAATGATCCGGATCAGGCCGGCCTGTACGATGGCGGTAATCAAACCGACAAAACTCAGCGAAATACCCACCATCCGCTCGTCCCACTGAAATTTTTCCATCGTATAATATGACCATGCGCCCTGAACGGCCTGCGCGGCAATGTAGAGCAGCACCAGCGATCCCACCATGCCGATAATGACCGGGTATTTGCGCAACTGGAGCAGTGTGCCGACCGGATTGGCGCGCTTCCAACTGAACGCCCTGCGGTTTTCAGGGTCCAGGGATTCGGGCAAAATCAACAAACCGTACAGCCAGTTGAGCAGGGCGAGCGCGGCGGCGGCCAGAAACGGTGCGCGGGGACCGTACTGCCCCAGCAAACCACCGATAGCGGGTCCGATGATAAACCCCATTCCGAATGCTGCACCTACCAAACCGAAATTCTGAGCCCTTTTTTCCGGTGTACTGACGTCGGCGATATATGCGGAAGCGGTAGTAAAACTGCTTCCCAGGATACCTGCCAGGATACGTCCCACGAACAGCCAGGCAATCGTAGGCGCATATGCCTGGAAAATATAATCGACGCCGAAACCGAATAAAGACAGCAGCAGGATCGGGCGCCGTCCGTAGCGGTCACTGAGTCCGCCCAGAATAGGTGCGCAGATAAATTGCATCAGCGCGTAGGCGAACATCAGCCAGCCCCCTACCCGGGAGGCATGGCTCAGGGTGTCGCCGGTCAGGTGGGTGATCAGTTTGGGAATGACGGGAATGATGATCCCGAACCCGATCACGTCGATCAGCAGGGTGACAAAGATAAAGCCGACGGCAGCCTGGCGGTTTTTGATCATGGTCTTTAAAAATAGTTAGCAAGGAGGGAATTGTCCGGAATATGTTAAAATTTCAGGTTTTGAAATTTTTTTTTCGTGCCTTTTTCCGGGCTTTCGGAGGTGCAAAGATCGGACATTTTTTTTCAATCCGTGCCCTTCAAAATGCCTTCGATGTGCGCAGCCAGTAGATAGTTAAAGTGCTCGGAATGGTTTTGTTTAAAAACCTTTTTCTCGCAACACGCTACCCAGCGTATACCCCTGACGGCGTTGGTCAGAAACACCTCGTCGGCCTGCAGAAGTTCCTCGAAAGAGGTGGATTTTTCAACGACCGTATACCCTTCCCGGGGTAAAAGGTGCAACAATAAATTTCTGAGTATACCTGTTACAGGGCCGTCAGAAAGCGGAACGGTATATACCTGATGATCGGCAATCCAGAAAACATTGCTGCTCGTCGCCTCACAAACCTGTTCCCGGCTATTCAAAATAATCGCATCATCCCAGCCACTGGCATACGCTTCTTTTGCCGCAGCAACATAACGCGCTCCATTTGGGGTTTTCCACCCCGACAGTGAATCTACAGAAAGCCTGACCCCGCGGCAAAGACCAATTGAAAGCCCCTTAGAGTATCCATCAAACATACTTGAAGACAGTTCCGTAGCGGCTATGAGGAATTGAGGTGTGTCGTTTTCCGGAAGAAACAATCCTCCGGGCGACCGCCAGACCGTCAGCCGCACGCGCGCATCTCCGGATGTAGTGCGCAGGATTTCTTTTTTAAAAAATTCAGCCGACCAATGGGCCGGCACGGCATACCCCCACGCCTTTAGTCCCCCAAAAAGCCGCTCCCAATGCGCTGCCAGGAGTGGTATCCGGCCTCCCAAAACCCGGATACTCTCAAACAAGGCATCGCCGTAATACAATCCGCGTTGAACTGAAAGCAGTTCAGGCGGCCATTCGGCAAGCAGTTGGGAGTTGTAGTTGATCGTGTTCTTTGACATGCGGGCCTGTTTAAGTTATTAGTTATTGGTTATTAGGGTACAGGCGCTTGGGTTTGGTACAATACCAAGCGCCTGTACCCTAATAACCAATAACTAATAACCAATAACCAACTCTAATTCCGATTTTTTTCACTTTTAATTTTTTCTCATCATCTTATGCACACAAATCCTTTAATCAATCGATCCTTCGCATCCCTTCTGCTGGTTTTGAGTTTTGTACTCCCGGCTTTTTCACAACAAAACCCAGGGGCACGTTCACCTGTTGCTGAATGGCTGGAAAGTTACCGCTTGTCCGGCGATTTCAGCCCGGTGAATATTTTCAGCCTCAATACGGAGCGTTCCGACAACCTGGAAAACACCGTGTCCAATGCTACTTTGCTGGACATGAACGACCAGGCGCTGGACGAATTGCTGCACGTAGCCCCCGCTACTTTGCGCTTACAAGTACCTAACAAAGACAATGAATCTTTCGATCTGGAATTGGTGAAAGTGGACATTCTGGCGCCCGGCTTTACCGTCGGCACGCTCGGCGACAATGCCACCGACAACGTTCCCTATCACCCTGCCGCACATTACCGCGGTATTCTCAAAGACCATCCGAATTCCGTGGTGGCCATCAGTTTTACCAGTACCGGCGTCTCGGGCTTCATCGCCGATGCCGAAGACAAATGGGAACTGGGCAAAATGGAAGACGGCTCCAATAATCACATTCTGTATCGGTCTGCCGATCTCAAAACGGCCATGCAGTTTGAATGCGGTTCTGACGACGATGCAGTTCTACCTGATCAGGAAATTTCGACTGAGGAACGGGGCGTGGGTTGCAAAACCGTCAACGTCTATTTCGAGTGCGATTACAAGTTGTATACGGACAAAGGTTCGAGCACCACGAATGTGACCAACTACGTTACCAGCCTGTTCAATCAGGTGTCGGCACTGTATGCCAATGAAAATGTCGGCATTGCCATTTCCCAAATTTATGTGTGGACCTCCACCGACCCGTACGCCGGTTACACCAGCACCAGTTCGGTTTTGAATGCTTTCAGAAGCCAGCGCGGCACCAACCACAACGGCAATCTGGCGCATTTCCTTTCTACCCGGGCTTTGGGCGGCGGTATTGCTTACCTCGACGTCATTTGTTTTAAAAACTATGCGCACGGCGTAAGCGCCATCGGAACGTCCTTCCAGAATGTACCCACGTATTCCTGGTCGGTCGAAGTCGTGACGCACGAACTGGGCCACAACCTCGGCGCCTGGCACACGCACTCCTGCAACTGGGCAGGCGGCGCTATCGACAACTGTTATTCGCCAGAAGGCTCCTGTTCGCCCGGCCCTACCCCGGTAGGCGGCGGTACGATCATGAGTTATTGCCACCTGAGTAGTGTGGGTATCAGCATGACCAAAGGTTTCGGTCCGCTGCCAGGCGCACGGATCCGTACGCAGGTCGGTTCGGCTACCTGCCTGGCGCAATCCGGCTCGACGCCCGGTTCGCTGACTGCCGGTTCGCTGACGAATTCTTCGGCCACCCTTTCCTGGGGCGCCGTCACGGGTGCGACCAATTACATTATCCAATACAAATCCAATTCCTCCACCTCATGGATCACGCTTAACACAGTCGCCACAACTTCTTATAGTCTGACCGGACTTGCGGCAAATACCACCTACAACTGGCAGGTAAAAACGGATTGCTCCAATTATTCCGCCACTTCGAATTTTACCACTACCAATACTTCCGGTGGAGGCACTACCCCTTGTACGGCGCCGGTTGGGCTCACGAACGCCAATGTGACCACCAGTTCGATCACGGTACAATGGACACCCGTTTCGGGCGCTACCGGTTACACGGTACAATACAAACTGGGTTCTTCTACGACCTGGAATACGGCGGGCACAACTTCGGCCAATGCCTACGGTTTGAGCGGCCTGAATCCCGGCACCATGTACAACTGGCGGGTAAAATCCAACTGTTCGACCGCATATTCCGCTACTGCAACTTTCACGACGGCCAGCAGCGGCGGTGGAACAGGCGGTGGTGGCAACTGTGTTGCTCCTTCGAACCTGACAAACAGTAATATAACGGCTACTTCCGCCCGGATTTCCTGGTCGGCGGTTTCAGGTGCGGTCAACTACACTTTGCAGATCAAGATCGGTTCCGGTCCGTTTTTCACCCTTGGAACGGTGCCTGTAACGGCGGTAACCATCAGTGGATTGAGTTCGTCGACCACTTATCAGTGGCAGGTGAAAGCCAGTTGTTCGGTGTACTCTACTCCCAAAATGCTGATTACGCCCGCATATCTGTCAGATCCGAACAACCCGCAGTCGGCTGCACAAATCTCGCTTTCATACGAAGACAACAGCCTGACGCTGGCGCCGAATCCGACGTCCGCTCAACTGACCCTGACGTTCAACGGCGAGATCAATCCGACTTCAGAAGTGGTCATTTCAGACCCGGCAGGCCGAATCGTTCGCCGTTTGTCGCTGACGCAGGCGCAAACCTTGCTGGACGTGGCTGATTTTCAGGCGGGCGTTTACTTCGCTACGATTGTAACCGGAGAGCGGAAAATGGCCGTGGAACGGTTTGTGAAGATGTAAGTGGAGTTTATGGGTTTATGGGTTTATGGTTTATGGGTTTATGGGTTGAGAGGTTTAGGTGTTCAGAGTTGAGGGTTGAGAGGGTGTTTCTCAAGACCATAAATCCAAATTGCTTTAGCAGCATTTAGTATTTATTTATTTGACGATGTGGGGCGGTGTCGACCTTTGGTTGGCATCGCCCCTTTTCTGCAACGCGGATTTCGCGGATGGATAGCGGATCTTCGCGGATTTGATTTGAAGTAGAGAGGCTTTCGTTCTTTTTATAAGCGAATGCCGCACCCAAACAAATCAAATCCGCGAAGATCCGCTATCCATCCGCGAAATCCGCGTTGCAGTTACAATCCTTTCATACTCAGCGCCACCCTTTTCCGCGCATAATCCACTTCTACCACCCTAACCGTGACCTGCTGGCCGAGCGAAACGACCTCCATCGGGTCGCGTACAAACTTGTCGGCCAATTGCGATACATGCACGAGCCCGCTGTCTTTCACACCAATGTCGACGAATGCGCCGAAGTTGGTGATATTGGTAACGATACCCGGCAGGATCATGCCCGGGTGAAGATCGTCTAGCGAATGTACATTGGCAAATTCAAAAGATTTTGCAGCGCCACGCGGATCGAGGCCCGGCTTTTCCAGTTCTTTCAGGATGTCCTGCAACGTAGGCAAACCAACGTCGCCCCGTACATACTTTTTCGGATCGATTTGGGTGCGCAGGGTTTTGTCTTTCACCAGATCGACGATTTTACAGCCCAGGTCGGCAGCCATTTCTTCGACGAGTGCATACCGCTCGGGGTGCACACCCGTGTTATCCAGCGGGTTACCGGCTTCCCGGATGCGCAAAAAGCCCGCGCATTGTTCGAATGCTTTATCACCGAGCCGGGCGACTTTTTTCAGGTCGCTGCGTTTTTTGAAAGGTCCGTTTTCCAAACGGTGGTTGACGATATTTTGCGCCAGCACGGGGCCGAGGCCTGACACGTACGTCAGCAGGTGTTTGCTGGCGGTATTCAGGTTGATGCCTACGGCATTTACACAACTTTCAACAGTGCGATCCAGCCCGTCTTTCAGCAGGTTCTGGTTCACATCGTGCTGGTATTGGCCTACGCCGATACTTTTCGGGTCAATTTTTACCAGTTCCGCCAGCGGATCCATGAGCCGGCGGCCAATGCTGACGGCGCCGCGTACGGTAATATCCTGCGTGGGGAATTCTTCACGTGCCACGTCGGAGGCCGAATAAATGGAGGCGCCGGCTTCGTTGACCTGGAAAACCTCTACCGGACGTTCGAATTTGATTTTCTGCAAAAAATCCATGGTTTCGCGCCCGGCCGTTCCGTTGCCTACGGAGATGGCTTCTATGCCGTATTTTTCCACCAGATGCTCTACTTCGGACTGACTTTCAAATATTTTTCGTTGCGGTTCGTGCGGGTAAATGGCTGTGTTGTACAGCAGGTTTCCGCTTGCATCCAGGCAAACGACTTTACAACCCGTACGGAAACCCGGGTCGATGCCCATGATCTTTTTCTCGCCCAGCGGAGAGGAAAGCAGCAGTTGGCGCAGGTTTTCGGCAAATACGCGGATGGCTTCGGTATCGGCTTTTTCCTTGCTGCTGTTGCGGAATTCCGTTTCAATGGAAGGCGAAAGCAGGCGTTTGTAACTGTCTTTCAAGGCAGCACGCACTTCGGAAGCCGATTCTCCGGAACCGATGACGTACATATCGTCGAGATCCTGGAGGGCACGCTCTTCATCGGGCGCGATGGCTACCCGCAAAAAGCCCTCCTCTTCGCCCCGGCGCATAGCTAGCAGGCGGTGCGAGGGGCATTTGGCCAGCGGTTCGCTCCATTCGAAATAGTCCTGGTATTTTTTGCCTTCTTCTTCCTTGCCTTTTACCAGCCGGGAAGCGACAACCGCGCCTCTATCGAAATGGCGACGGATTTTGTCGCGCGCTTTTTTGTCTTCATTGATCCATTCTGCCATGATGTCGCGGGCGCCTTGCAGCGCGTCTTCGGCGCTCGGCACCAGGTCGTTTATATAAGCGGCTGCAATGGTTTCCACGCCCGATTTGTCTCTTTGGGCAAAAAGGCGTTTGGCCAGCGGTTCCAGGCCTTTTTCGATGGCCATGGTAGCGCGTGTTTTGCGTTTCTGGCGGTAAGGCAGGTACAGGTCCTCCAGTTCGGTCATGGTGGCAGCCCGTTCGATGGCTGATTTAAGTTCGGGCGTCAGTTTTCCCTGCTCCTCAATGCTCGACAGAATGGCTTCACGGCGTTTGTCGAGGTCCTGCATTTTTTTCCAGGCAGCCTGGATATCGGCAATTTGTACTTCGTCGAGTTCGCCGGTGGCTTCCTTTCGATAGCGGGCAATGAACGGAATGGTAGCGCCGCTTTCCAGCAATTCGAGAACGGCTTCTACCCGGCGGGCCGAAATTTGAAGCAGCGGGGCAATACGGGGTGCGTATGACATTTGCGTTGTTGTTTGAATCGGTCATTATTTGTGGGCCGCAAATGTAAAACGGAATGTTTGAAAAGGTGCGCTACTCCAGACTTTTCAAATACAGATCCTCTACCTTTTTCCTGGCCCAGGGCGTTTTCCGTAGAAATTTCAAACTGGACGTGATGCTGGGATCGCTTTTGAAGCAATTGATGTCGATGTAATAAGCCAGTCCTTCCCAGCGGTAGGTTTCTACCAGGTGTTCCAGGATCATTTGAAGTGTTTTACCGTGTAAGGGGTTGTTTTGTTGTTCCATATCTGCTACCAGGTTACAAGTCGGGGGTTTGGTCATCGAAGGTATGTAAAATCGTCTAACTTTGCAGGCTCATTCAATTTAACCTGTAACATGTCCTGTCTTTCCCGGTTTACATTTCCAATTGTTTTTTTCTGCTGCATTTCCGGCGTTTTCGGACAGGGATACCAGCACCTTTTTCCATCGACAGGAGGGGCTGCCCTGCTGGACAGCCTCGTTACTTTTTACAAACCGGGAACGGTGCTCGATTATGCCAATGCCCGCGATACCCTGTACGCTAAAGTACTGGCCATCGACGACGACACGCTGCGCTGTATTTACTCCGGGCATGTGTTGTACCTCGATCCTACGCAGGATCCTACACAGTATGTTTACCTGAATGGTTCCACGCTCGGCATGAATACCGAACACGCCTACCCGCAGAGTAAGGGTGCTGCCGACGGCAATGCCCGCAGCGATATGCACCATTTGTATCCGGCACGTATTCCTGTCAATGAGGCGCGCGGAGACGTGCCGTTCCTCGATATCCCCGATGCACAAACCCAGAAGTGGTTCCTGGGCGCCCAGACGTTCCTGACCATGCCTGCACAAAACAAGGATTTGTATGCGGAGTCCCGAACCGGTTCGTTCGAACCCAGGGAATCAGTGAAAGGCGACCTCGCCCGGGCAGTGTTTTACTTTTACACCATGTACCGCTCGCAGGCCAACCTGGCCGACCCGAACTACTTCGAATTGCAACGAACAACACTTTGCCAGTGGAATTTTCAGGATCCGGCAGATGCGGCAGAACTGACCAAAACCTGGCGGATCGCACCTTATCAGGAGGGCAAACCGAATCCGTTTATCCTGGATTGCACGCTGGCCCA
>JAKQJD010000075.1 GCA_029561355.1 Bacteroidota bacterium
AGGCTAAGTTTGAATCAGGATTAAAAGGACTAAAAAAGGATTTACCAGGATTTGGCTCGCAGGTTGCAGCAAATCCTGGTAAATCCTTTTTTAATCCTTTTAATCCTGATTCAACCCTTCTTCAAAAACCCCACCAGCGGCTCTACAAACCGCTCGAAAGCCTCAATATGCGGCAGGTGCCCGACATTGTCCAGTTCGATCAGTTTTGCGGTGGGAATCTTCTTTTGCGTTTCCTTTCCCAGTTTCTGATACTGCCCCATAGTCGCCTGCACTTCTTTCGGCACGTTTTGTTTGCCGATGGCAGTTCGGTCGCGGGTGCCGATAATCAATAAAGTCGGCGCTTTGATATTGCCGAACTCGTAGCAAACGGGTTGCGTAAAAACCATGTCGGACGTGAGCGCATTGTTCCACGCCACGACCGGATAATCCTTGTCTTTCACCCAGCCGGTAAGCAGGTACACCCATTCGTCGTATTCGGGTTTCCATTTGCCGTCGTAGTAGTTTTTGAGTTGGTATTGTTTGGCGGTATCGAAGGCGGTTTTCAGTTCGGTTTGATATTGCTTGTCGATGGGCACGTATGGGGCCACCAGTTTCCAGTCTTCCAGGCCGATGGGGTTTTCCAGCACCAGTTTTTCTACTTTTTCCGGGTACATCAGGGCAAAACGGGTAGCCAGCATGCCGCCCATGGAGTGGCCGAGCAGGTAGATTTTGTTGATATTCAAATGATCCAGCACGGCTTTGGTATGCTGCGCCAGTTGCTGAAAACTATACTGGTAGTGCGCAGGTTTGGTGGATTTCCCAAAACCGATCTGGTCGGGCACGACCACCCGAAATCCTTCCGCTGTGAGGCGTGCGATGGTGGTTTTCCAGTAAGCGCCGTTGAAGTTTTTTCCGTGGAGCAGGACGACTGTTTTTCCGTTGGGCGTTTTGGGCTGAACGTCCATGTAGGCCATTTTCAGGTCCTCGTTCTGTGATTTTAGAGCGAAGTAACTGACCGGGTACGGGTATTCGTAGTTGGAGAGGTTGATGTCGAGGGTGGGGCGGGTGGTTTGAGCAAAAACGCCTTGTGCGATCAGGAGAAATAAGCAAAGAAATCTGGCCATGATACCTGTTTTTGGAATGAAGTAACTGGCTATAAGTACGAAGCCGGAGGGGAATTAGGTTCCCTTCCTCATCTATTCCGGTCGTGCATTCCAAAGATCACGATTGCTTTTGCGTTATTCCGTCCACTTTATCACACCCCATTCCTCCCCTTTTCTGACTTTAATCCAGCCAAGGCCGGCCTCCTTTATTTCGTCGAATTCAGGTTGAAGACGAATTTCCTGTGAAGCGACCGCGCCGAATTTACCAGTATTGCGGTAGATAAGGAACTGGCTGGCCGTGCCATCAAAATTAACCTCCACAGGGGTATTCAGTAACGGAATACCGTTGCGTGTGAAAATCAGTTGCTTATGCGGCTGGTTCTCTGAGATGTTCAGTCCGGCTACGATGCAGCAGGGCTGCACGATGGCTTCCGCGACAAAAAACCGGGAGTATTCCACCAGCGAACCGTTCAACACAGCAGGTACCCGCCATTGTCCGTCGGCCCCCAGTATACCCCAGGCACCTATGCGGTAGCCTGATTTATTTTTTATGCGCACCCCGAAGTATTCATCAAAGCGCCCCTTCGTACATTCAATAACACCGGAAAGCGGAATCAGTGTGCCGTCATGCCTGAAAAGCAACAGCGTGTCGCCGGATTTGGCGGCCAGGCACCGGGTTCCGGCAGACAGAAAACCGCCGAAATCGCCCACGGGCACAACCGTTTTTCCGGCCGTATTTACAAGTCCGATTTTTCCATTTTCCTTGAATTCAAAAAAGCCCGGCAAGGAGGCTTTCAAAAAGGCGAACCGGGGTTCTACCAGAAAAGCGCCGTCCGTTTTTACAACGCCGTATTTGCCGCGGGTTTTGACCACGGCATAACCCGCAGTATCGAACATAGCAGCGGCCTGAAACCTGGGCGTCAGCAGCCAGGAGCCGTCCCGGCGCAGGTATCCCCACAGGCTGTCCCGTTTTACGAGCGCCAGATTGTTGACAAATTTTTCGGCGGCGGCAAAAGTATCAGGTCGTGTTTTACCTTTTTCGGAAACTGAAAAAACGTATTGATTACTGGATATGCGCTGAAAATCGGCCGGTGTAATGCTTTTGGCAACCTGGTCGGCTACCTGGTTTCCATTTCGGGAAATATACAGGAGATCGGCATTCACGAAATTATAAACATCATGCTTCAGGTAAGCCAGAATCGTATCGCCGACGATGGAAAGCCGGGCGTAGGCCGATTTCTGATACGGCAGCAATATCCGGTTGCGATCATCAACTATCGCCTGCATACCGTATTTTTCTACCTGAAATGCCCAACTGGTTTCCGTCGGCGATACGGAACGGATGTATTCATACAGTGGCGGGATTATTTCTCCTTTTCCTACATGGTAAATTCCCTGAAGGCTGGTCTTCCATATGCTCCAGAATGGGCCCTGTTCCCGGGAAATACTGTCGTAGGGTAATGTTTTTTTGCTACCGTCGGGTGCTAACAAAAAAATCTGCTTTCCTTCCTGCATTGGCAGGTAAGCCGGGGCGGGTTGTCCGATCAGCACCGCGTTTTTTTGAAGTGGTAAAACCCAGCGGAACGAACCGCCCGTTTGGGTAAAAGCGCTCCCGTAGAACAGGAAAAAAAGCAAGAAAGTCAATCCGGGCTTTAACATCTGTGGTGTATGTTTGGCGAAAATTACAGGTTAAATGAAATATCTCCCCATTCCATTTTTTACCGCGCTGATTTTTTGCGCCCAAATGGTGCATGCCCAGCCGAACTGGCGCGAAGTAGTGCAACCGGCCTTTCTCCGCCTGATCGAGGAAGCAAATGACAGCATTGCCAAACGCAAAACGGAAGCGAATATCGTGCGTGGTAAAATGAACGAGATCATTACCGAAAAAAAACTGGATCGTATTTTTATTGCGGGTGAAAACGACAAATACATGGCGGAAGGCATGCACCGTTTTTTTACCAGTGCACCCGGCCCCGTGCAAGGGCATTATGAACGCGACAAACGCATCGTAGAACTGGAAAACCTGCATGTAGACCTGTACTACAGCGATCAGGCCCTGTTTCGTTGGCAGGAAATGCTGAAAAAAATCCGCGCCCATCCGGATATGGGTATTCACTCCAGGTGGGCGCGCGACTGGAATGCGCTGCCTGTCGGCAGCCGCCCCAATTCATTGGAGGAATGCCGCAAATGGGTGACTGACAAACTGGTTTGCGACGTTACCACCACCACTACCGTTTCCCTCATCCCGCCTCAGACGCCCACCGTGGGAAGTTTCGATCCTGCGTTCACAAAAGGCGTTTTGCCCGTAGCGCCTGCCAGTTACCAGGCGCCCAAACTGACCTTCCCGATTCCGACAGAAATGATCGTGGCCAGTTATCCCATGAACGGACAATTTGCTTTTCACCGCTCCGAATCCATTCCGGGCGTCGGGTATGTCGCTTTTGCCAAAACCGTTCAGGAGCAATTTTACCAGGTGCAGGAAAAAAACGTGTTGAAAGCCCGCTGGACGAGTGCAAAAGGCGCCGTGGTGTACACGCTGGCAGAATTCAGGTTTCAGAATGGAAACGTTTTTTTCAACTTCCCCAAGGCCCTCGAACCCGACATGGTATATCGCCTCGAACTGGTGGCGCTGCCCGCTACCAACCGGCCGGAAACGCCTTCCGTGGACGATTGCTGGCGCATGTTTCGGGGAAAACCGGTAGCAGAAACCACGATCAGCGATCTTCCGGTGCCGGGCGAAATAAAAATTACGGAACTGTTTTTCCGGTCGGGAAAATATGCCATCTTCGAAAAGCCGAAAACCATGGCGGGAGTAGTCGACTGGACTTCCGGAAGCATCCAATTCAGAACCGACGAACCGCTCGATGAGATTGAAATGTACGGTTTTGGCAAGGTGCCCCCACTGGTTACCTTCGCCCTGCAAACCGCTCCTTTTTATCAGGTGCTCGATGCGCTCAAATCGAAATCCGTGGTTTATTACCTCACCGTTCCGCGGGTGGAGCCGCTTGAAAACGTGCCGGCAGACCAACTGGTAGCGGCCGAACTCGATCATACGCTCGACGCACCTTTTATTCGTAAAGTGGCGCTGGGCAATGCCGACAGTTATATTCATTTACCCGATAGCCCCCAAAAAGACATTGCTCTCCGGGGGAACTACATCTTGCCGCTGTTACAAAATGCACGGGTGAAAGACTCGCTTGTCACCGCCCAGCCTGTTCCTTTCATTACAAGCGAGCATTTCAAAAAAAAGAAATCCATGCCTTTTCCGCCCACCAAATGCACCCTGTACATCGGCGAACTGCAACAACTCGTTGCTGCGGCAGCCATTCAGCAGGAACAACTCCGTCGCCGGGTGCGTGAACGGGCGCAGTTTTTTTACGAACTGGAAAAACGACGCGCACTGCGGGAAGGCAAACCTTTTACCGCCACCCTCGAAGCATTCATGCAGCAGGAGCAGGAAAACCTGCCTGCGGAAGTAAAAACCATTCTGGAAACCGCCTTTCCCGATGTCTTCAAAAAAGAATTTACGGTACTCATCAGCCGGCGGTTTCCCGGTACGGATCAGTACTCGGCCAGCCTCAGCCTTCAACCGGAAGTAAAACAATGAAAAATCTGCTTATCCCCATTTATGCAGCCATTTTTTACTGTTTGAGCCCTGGTAAAATAGTTGCACAGGAAGTCGGCGCGCCGTGGGTCGTGCCGCCTGTCATGGATGTGGATGACAAATTCGAGGTGTCTCCCAAAGATGATAATACCCGTTTTCTGGTATCGAAAAAAGGCGCATTCGGCGTCTTTGACCGAACCGGCCAAGCTGTTTTACCCATCGAATACGGCAGGATTACCTTGTATTCCTGCGGCTGGATGGCGGCATACAATGCATCTCCGGGCAAACTGTTCAATGCCCGGGTGGAATGCATCAGTTTACCGTACGACCGCTTTATCGCGTTTAACAATGGCACGGCAGTGGTGTACAAGAACAATCTCTGCGGCCTGGTAAATATGGCCGGAGAAGAACTGGTGCCAGTAGCATATGAGCGTTACAAACAGGAAAGGGAAACCTTCGTTTTTACGAAAAGTGACGGGGAGCGCCGTTTTGCTGCGCCGCCTGAAGTTGTTCCGCTCAATTTGCAGCGGGTGGAGGATGCCAAAGCACGATCGGTAGTGGCCGGGCATTATTTTATAAAAGGGCCGGGAGTGTTCAGTTCGGGATTGCTGAATTTACGGCGCGATACGGTGGTACCGCCGATCTACCGCTTCGATGCTATTCATCCGGCAGGATACATGGTCGGTACGTTCGACGGCAGAACCTTCGGCGTGATCGATACGCGCCACAAGACTTTGTATCCTTTTACGGCTGAGCGCATGGGCAAATGGACGAAAAGCGGATTGCTGCCCGTCCGGGTAGAAAAAAAGTGGGGGTTACTGCGCTTCCCTTCCGGCGAAGTCGTGTTTCCTTTCGGTGAATTCGAAGCCATTGAAGTGTACGATCCGAACAGGGATATTTTTCTGGTGACTCAAAATAAATTGCAGGGACTCATCGATTTGAAGCGTAAAGTCCTGCTTCCCTGCGCTTACACCTACATCAGCCAATACGACCACGTTACGACCGAACTGGTCGACAACCTGAACAAACACGGTTTCTGGCACCGGCCTACAGGATACCTGCAAGCGCCGGCCTACAAAAACGTCGGGAACCTGGGCGATTCTCTGGTCATCGTTGCGAAAGACTCGACATATGCCCTGATGGATGCCCGAAACGGGAAATTGGTCATACCGTTTTCGAATTTTCAGATCGAACGCGTCGGCAACTATTTCGACAGCCATAAACCGATTCTTTGGCGCGGGCGGCTTTCCCTGGATGATTATATTCACGGTTTGTATGATCGCAAGGGCAATCTCGTTGTGCCCTACGATACGGCAGACATTGTAATTGTCCCGAAAGACAACACCATCTGGATTTGTTACCCGTTTATGGATTCCTCAAAAGTTTGGGAACACCGTACCCTGAACGGCAAGGTGCTCGCAACGATCCCTAAAAAAGGCGCCGACCTCAAAAACGAGGGCTATTATGTCAGTCGTTCCCTGTACGGCTACGCGGTGGAGAGAGCCGTAAAGATGGTATACACCGATGCCCAGGGCCGGGAAAAAAATTACGAGTATATCAACGGCCTGAAAGAAAACCTGCACCGGGTCAAACTCGGCAACTTCTGGGGCTGCGTCGATGCGAACGGAAAAGTCGTGATCGAACCCGTTTTTGAGGTGCTGGAAACCAGCAAGGACGGTTATATCAAAGTGAAATACAAAGGAAAATGGGGTGTGCTGAAAAACCCGAAATTCGACTATTTTGAACAGTTTGAAAAAAGTGTGAAGAAGT
>JAKQJD010000086.1 GCA_029561355.1 Bacteroidota bacterium
AAAGTCTGGTGCCTGCGCGTGCCAACCGGCGCGTTTGTCGCAGTCAGAAACGGCGTAGCGTTCCCAACTGGAAACAGCGGATTCCCGAAAAGTTACGACATCAGCAAGGGGATTGACAAACAGGCTGGGGCGGAAAGGGAAAGCGTTGGCAACAATCCAAACAGTAGACCAAATGCGGATGCTGATTTGTATTCAATAAATGGCGGCAAGTCATTCTCACTCACCGACCCCGCCACCCCCGAAGCCCAACTCTGGCACGGCTGGGGCACAGCGTTGAAGCCCGCGCACGAGCCGATTGTCGTGGCGATGAAGCCGCTGGACGGCGGGTTCGTCAACAACGCGCTCACGTGGGGCGTGGCTGGCTTCTGGATTGACGGGGGACGGGTGGGCTTTCAAGACGATGCAGATTATCGGGAAAGCACACAGAAAAACCGACACGGCGATTTCAACTCAAACGGTGGTATCAGAGTTCCAACAAAGGGTATCTATCACGGCGACAATAGACCGCCAGTAAACTATGAGCCGAGCAAAGGTCGCTTCCCTGCAAATTTTGTGCACGATGGTTCGGATGAGGTCGTGGGGCTGTTTCCGCAGACAAAGAGTGGTGGCGCAAATGGAAAAAGACAATTAGGTCCGTATTCGGACAATAGAACTTGGAGCGTTAGCAAAACACCAGGTGCTGAAACACAAAACGGACTTCCAGCGAGTAGCGGCTCAGCCGCGCGCTTTTTTTACTGCGCGAAAAGTTCAAGGCGTGAAAGGAATAACGGGCTTGACGGTTACCTAACAGTCAAGTATAATAATGACAAATCTAACAACGGAGGTTTGTCATGGAAAGACGTGAGTACGGTAGCGGTTCAGTTACTAAGAAAGGTTATGTCAGATACGGAAGCGCTGAGTTTCAACATCGGCGAGTCTGGCGAAAGCATAACGGGGCAGTGCCTGAAGGATTCTTTATCCACCATATTAACGGTGATAAGCAAGACAATCGAATCGAAAATCTTACACTCATTGACGCACTCACTCACAAACGAATACACAGCGGGTGCGAATTGCGAGACGGCGAATGGTGGAAGCCCTGCCGAAAGTGTGGAGAGTTTAAGAAAGTGGATACTGACTACTACAAACGGGTCGATGGAATTAGCCCGTGGTGCAAGCAATGTTGCATTACAAATGCTGTTGAGAACAAAAAACGCAGACGCATG
>JAKQJD010000095.1 GCA_029561355.1 Bacteroidota bacterium
GTGCCGTCAGGGCATTGGGGGCCAGTTCGACGTAATGAACGCTCATTTCGCGAAATTCAGGCGTTTGCGCCGCATTGCCGGCAGGAATTGTGGATGGCTGACCAATGTTGTTCAGTCGCTGCTGAGTGGCGTCGAAACGAAACTGGAATTGCAGGTTACCCGTTGAATTATTTTCTTTTTTGCAGGAAAACAGGGTGAGGATAAGGATGGGAAGCAGTAGTTTTTGCATTGTTGGTTATCAGTTATTGGTTATTAGTTATCGGTTATTAGTTATCAGGGTTCGTTGCTCCCGGCTGAGTGGATCGGCCAGGCATAGTGACCGGGCCGCTTCCAGCGACCCGGTCACTCTATACCATTTCCGCCACAATAAGGTCGAGAGGGTTTAAGGTAAAACCGGCAAATATTACCAAGCCATACCGATCCAAAAAACCAGTGACCGGGTCGCTGGAAGCGGCCCGGTCACTATGCCTGGCCGATCCACTCAACCGGGAGCAACGCACCCTGATAACTAATAACTAATAACCGATAACTATTATTTTCTCCCCTTCCCGGTTCCTCTTGGCTGGAACACTTCCGTAGTAGTGGCGCCTTCCGGCACATCGCTGGGTACTTCTTTCGGGTCGGGCAGAGAGTCGCGTTTAGGGGCGGGGGCGGCGGCCTTGATTTTGGCTTCCGCCTTGTTTTTCAGGAATTTGTCGATGAGATTCGCTTTCACCATTCGTTCCTGCACCGGCAGCCGGTCGGTCGTAATGGAATCGTGCAGGAATTTTTCGATCATCAGGCCGGCGATCGGAGCGGCATAAGAAGCGCCCCAGCCTGCATTTTCCACGTATACGGCAATCGCGATTTTTGGGTTTTCCTTTGGTGCGAAAGCGAAAAAGACCGAGTGGTCATCGCCATGGGGGTTCTGGCTGGTACCTGTTTTACCGCATACCTGAATGCCGGGCACCTGCGCGATGCGGGCGGTACCACGGTTCACACATTCCGCCATACCTTCCTGTACCAGATCGAAATAGCGCGTTTCGATGCTAACCTGGTGTTTTTCATAAAACTTGTGCGGAATAGGTGTGCCGTCGCGGAATTGCTTGGCGAGGTGCGGCGGATACCAGTATCCTTTATTGGCGATACAGGCCGCCAGGTTGGCCATTTGCAGGGTTGTCAACTGAATTTCTCCCTGACCGATTCCCACAGACATGATGGTCGGCGAGTGCCAACTTCCGAGGTTACGCGGGTAAATTTTGTCGTAATAAGCGGAATTGGGAATGTTCCCTGAACTTTCATTCGGATAGTCGATACCGAGTTCCGTTCCCAGACCGAATTCCTGGCAGTATTTGGCGAAAATATCCAGCCCTTTGTGCGGGTTGGAGAAACCGAATTTATCCACCAGGTTGCGGAATTCGGTGAAGTAATACGTATTGCAGGAGTACGCCAGCGCATCTACCGCATCCCCTACCCCGGCGTGGTGGTGGCATTTATACAAACGGCCGGCGTAGAAGTAGCCGCCGTTGCAACTTTGGCCTCGGTCCGGATTCAGGGTACCTTCCTGCAAGCCGGTAAGCGTCACCAGGGTTTTAAAAATAGAACCCGGCGGGTATTTTGCCATTACCGTGCGGTCAAAAAACGGCTTCAAAGGGTCGGTGAGCAAGGCACTGAATACCTGGCCCCGGTTCTGCGTCATGGTCAGCAGGTTAGGGTCGTAGGTAGGGCCGCTGATCATCGCCAGAATCTGACCCGTTTTGGGATCGATGGCCACGACGCTGCCCGTTTTATTTTGCATCAGGTATTCGCCGTACGATTGCAGGTCGATGTCGATGGAAGAAATGAGGTCGTGACCGGCAACGGCAGCAGAGTCGAATTGTCCTCCTTTGTATTTGCCGACGATGCGGCCCAGGTTGTCTTTCAGCAGCGAGGTGGTGCCCTTTTCACCACGCAGGTATGATTCATATTCCGATTCGAGGCCGGCGGCGCCGATATAGTCGCCCGATTCGTACATGCCTTTACCGCGTTCGATGTCCCGCGGATCCACCTCGTTGATATATCCCAGCACGTGTGCGCCGGTGTGGTAGGGGTAGCCGCGAATGTTGCGCACCTGCACGAAGAACCCGGGGAACTCATACAGGCTTTCCTGTAGACGAGCATAGGTTTCGATGCTGAGTTTTTTGAGAAAAACGAACGGAACGGAACGCGAAAATTTGCCGCTTTTCCAGTCTTTTGTCAGGTTCTGCGTGAAATCGCCGGCAGCGATACCGACAATTTTGCAAAACTTGTCGACATCCATATTTTTGAAATCCACCTGGTTGTAAGTGACCATGAGGTCGTAGGTGGCTTCGTTGTTGACGATGAGTTTGCCGTTGCGGTCGAACACCAGTCCGCGCGGCGGATACACGGTGAGTTTTTCAATCGTCGTAGCGTCGGCCCGGCGCTTGAAGGAGTCGTCGAACAGTTGCAACTGAGCGGCTTTGACGATAAGCGCCAAAGCACTGACGATCAGTACGATCTGAATATTGCGTTGCCGGTCGAGACCTGTAAGTGCCATTTATGGGAGTAGTGACGAACTATTAATTTTTAGGATTGAACATGGCTGTATAAAGCCAGACAAATATCATTGTTAAAACCCATCCGGCAATGGTTTTTAACGTAACGGTACCAAAATAAACGATGGTAAAGTCATCTACCGAGAAATACCAGAATAAATGTGCCAGAAAAAACCAGGCAGACACCTGTAAATACAAGGACCAGCCCATGTGCGCCGGAGAAAAAATCGGCTCTTTGCCGGAATAGCCACCCTTGGGGGCAAATGCGGAAAACAACAGGAAACGGAAAAAACCGGCGAAAGCGCCCGCGCTGGCATGCACGCCAATGGAAGCATAAAAAAAATCGACGGTAAGTCCTACGCTGAATCCCAGCAAAACGACATACGGTGTGGCCAGTTGTGTAGGCAGCAGGAAAATGAACAGCGGATACAGCAGGATATTGAAATACGCGCCCAGTGAAACCGTCAACTGTTTCAGCAGCAGGACCTGCACAGCCACAAGCCCGAAAAAACGCCAGAAATTGGGGAAAAATTTATTGTTCATTTCTCACTTTCACTTGAAGACTGTCTTGCTCCGGCTGAAAAAGGTTCCTTACTACGTACACATCGCCCACGGTAGCCATGTCCTGACTCAAGCGGACTTTCATGATCAGAAAATAAGGATTCTCCGGATCCTGCCCGATATCGCCATCTACATGGCCGACCAGCAGTTTTCTGGGGAACATCTGGGAAAACCCGCTCGTGACCACTTCGTCGCCGACTTTCACGTCAAAGTGTTTTGGAATGTACTTGAGTGTCATCACGGAAGGATCGCCGCCCTCCCAGATCAACGACCCGAAGGCATTGTATTTGGTCAGGGCTGCTGAAATTTTCGTTTGCCGGTGCAGGACAGACATGACCATGGAAAAGTGGTCATCTACGTGCCGCACGATACCGATGATGCCGTTATTGGTCACGACAGCCATGTTGGGCGCGATGTGGTCGGCACTGCCCCGGTTGATCATCAGCCAGTTGTTGGCACTGCTGATCGAGTTGCCGATCACGGTAGCCGTGTAATATTCGTACAGCGGCCGCATCACTTTGCGCCGCACGGAGTCCGTTCTGTTCAGCGAATCGAACAGGGCGATAAAGGAAGTGTCGCGGTGCGGAAATTTCACGATCCGGGCGTTGGCCAGGTCGGTTTGCAACTGAGCATTTACGTTGGTCAGGCTGTCGATGCGGTCTTTCAGGCCGATATAGTCTGAAAATTGCTGCCGCCTTTCGAGCATGCGCCCGGCAAACAGCCCCGCGGTGTGGGTAAAAATGGCGTTTTGCTTTTCGTTGAACTGAACGATGATAAAAAAACAAAAAGCCTCCACCAGCACCAAAGTGACGAAGCCGCCATTGCGCAGGAGAAGTTGGAGGATTTTACCCATTCTTGGTTATTAGTTATTGGTTATTGGTTATTCGTATTAGCCGCTCGGATATGTTAACTTTCCAACTTACACAGGCCGAACAGTTGCACACCAATAACCAATAACGAATAACCAATAACGAAGTTATACGCTCTTTCTATCAATAAGGAAGGAAAACTGATGCGAATTGCGGAGCGCCATGCCGGTTCCGCGCACAACGGCACGAAGTGGATCATCGGCAATGTGCACGTTCAGTTTTGTTTTGGATTCGAGGCGTTTGTCGAGGCCGCGCAGCAAAGCGCCGCCGCCGGTGAGGTACAAACCGGTTTTATAAATATCGGAAGCGAGTTCGGGCGGCGTCATTTCAAGCGCTTTCAGAACAGCGTCTTCAATTTTGCTGATGCTTTTATCCAGTGCGTAGGCAACTTCCTGGTAACCGATCTTGATCTGTTTCGGGATACCCGTCATCAGGTCGCGGCCATTCACGGCATAATCGGTTGGCGGGTTTTCCAGTTCGTGCAATGCGGAGCCTACGTGGATCTTGATCTGTTCCGCTGTGCGCTCGCCAATGAGGATATTGTGCTCGCGCTTCATGTAGTTCATGATATCGTTGGTCAGTTCGTCACCGGCAATACGGATGGACTGGTCGCAAACGATACCCGAAAGTGCGATGACGGCAATTTCCGTGGTACCGCCGCCGATATCGATGATCATGTTACCGATCGGTTCCTCGATATTCAGGCCGATACCGAGTGCTGCTGCCATCGGCTCGTGGATAAGGTAAGTTTCCTTGCTGTCTACGTGGTCGGCAGAGTCGAATACGGCGCGTTTTTCTACTTCCGTGATGCCGCTGGGAATGCAGATGACCATTTTCAGGTGGCTGAAAAGGTTGCTGCGGCGTCCCACCATTTTGATCATACTCTGGATCATGGCTTCGGCTGCCTGGAAATCGGCGATCACGCCGTCTTTCAGCGGGCGCACCGTTTTAATATTTTCATGGGTCTTTTCGTGCATTTGCATCGCCCGGTGGCCTACCGCAATGGTATTGCCCGTCCGGCGGTCAATCGCTACAATAGAAGGCTCATCCACAACCACCTGATCATCTACCATGATCAACGTGTTGGCAGTACCCAGGTCAACTGCTAATTCCTGCTTGAAAAACTTAAAAAAATTGAGAGCCAATGTATTTGATTCGTTTAAAAGTGAGGTATAAAGGTTTTCAGGTTGGGAAGTCCGGTGGTGAAAAATGTTTTTGTTATGCCTGATTTTAGGCTAACAACACACTTTTCGGTCCTTCGGACAGCCTCAGACACCCCTGATTAAAAATCGTGCAAAACTACGCACCTTTTCGAGTATTTTTTCTCAAAATAATGTCCTAAAAAATTGAATTTACATAAAAAACAAAGTGCTGCCGAAATCGTGCGGCAACAACCCGTCAGGCGCCCACCGTAACAATCCAGAAATCTTCCGGCCGGAGGTAGCGTTGAGCCAGTTCCTGCAGCTCCGCCGGGGTAATATGGCGGATCGTTTGCACCAGCGCTTCATAACTTTCCCAGGGCAAACCTTCCACCACCAGGCTCCGCACTACGTCGGCAATATTCATCGGACCGTCGAGGCCGTTGAGCAGCATACCGAGCAGATAATTGCGTACCATGTCCATTTCATCTTCCAAAACAGGCTTTTCCCGCAATTTTTTCATTTCCGCCAGAATGGCGCGCAGCGTCGCCGCTGATTTATCCTTGCTGACTTCCGTAGCGATGTACAGGCAGCCATCGTGCAACATAGCGTCGGCAGTAGAGTAAATGTTGTAGGTGTAGCCTTTTTTCTCGCGGATATTTGTCATCAGCCTGGAACCGAAGTAGCCGCCCAAAATGGTATTCAGCACAAAAATGCCGTTGAAATCGGGATGGTCGCGCCCAAAAAGCCTGCGTCCTACTTTTATGGCCGATTGCAGGGACTCGGGTTGGTGAATGAATTCTTTATGCGGCTTCGAAGTGGCAGCCACCGGCAAAGGAAGTGGTGTAGGGCCTTTGGTGGTGTTTTGTCCGAAATACCGGTTGAGCAATTCCCGCACCGGAGCATCGATACGTCCGCTGGCAAACAACATACAGTTGCTGGGCGTGTACCAGGTATTAAAATGCTGCACCAGGTCGTCGCGGGTGAGCGCAGCGTAATCCTCTGCCACCGAGTTGTAGCCGTAGGGATGGTTTTCGCCGAAAATCAGTTCGGTAACCTTGCGGTATGCCTGTACTTCCACTTTTTCAAGGTCCACCTGGAGTTCCTGCAAACTGGTGCGCCGGAAGGTTTCCAGTTCCGTTTCAGGGAAAGAAGGTTCCTGCAGCACTTCCGCAAAAACGGGCAGGAGTTCGTGGATGTACTTTTTCAGGGAAAACAGGATTACGTTGGAACTGTCCAGGTTAGTCGGCACATTGAGCGAGCCGCCAAAATAATCGACATGCTCGGCAATTTCGGCCGCCGAGCGTGTGCGCGTTCCTTCCCGCAACAACTTGGCCGTAGCGCGGGAAGCCAGGCGTTTGGATTCTTCCGGCCTTCCTGCACGGAATACGGCTTCTATTTTTACAATCTCCTGTCCCGGAAAATCCAGGATATAAACCGGGATTCCGTTGTCGAGATGTACCAGTTCAGGGCGCGGAAGCAACAGGTTCTGCACCTGAAAGATGGCAGGAGGGGATTTTCGATTGAGCATAAGGGAGGCGAAGGTACGCAAAGGGAAAAAATTTACAGAAATACTTGCACATACCAGTTAGTATGTACACCTTTGCAGCATCATTCAATATTCATCCGTCATGGAAACGCGTGAACGCATCGTATCGGCTTTGTATGAAGACGTCCGGCTCAACGGATTCCAGGGGCTTCGTGCAGACAAAGTGATCGTTGATCTTGGCATCACCAAGGGCGCGCTGTATCACTATTTTCCAAGTAAAAAGGATATCGGCGCTACTATTATCGATGAGGTGCTGTATCCGATGTTTACGGATTTTTACGATCGGCTCGACCAGACGGAAGGCGACCCTGTCCCTGCAATACAGGAGCATTTACGGTGGCTGGCGGGTATTTGTGATGATCATGAGGCCATTTTAGGATGCCCTTTGAATAATCTGGTGCAGGAAATGAGTCCGCTGGATGAAACGTTCCGGTTGAAACTCAACAAGATCGTGCAGCACATGCAGCGCTCGCTTACCGAAGCGTTCCGCCGCGGACAAACGAACGGCGCCCTGAAACTTACCTTCGATTGCGATACCGTCGCCTGGTTTTTTCTGGCCGGGCTGGAAGGTTCCTACAGTATGGCGAAAGTGAGCAAAAGCGGCGACGTATTCAAACGAAGCATGCAGCAGCTCATTCACTTTTTGGAAACGCTCCGTCAAACCTGATTTTTTTTGCCTTTTCCATTACATACCAACCAGTATGTATGTTTTTATAACTTTTAAACATCTTTATCATGTACGTTATCGCAGGAGCCAGTGGAAATACTGGAAGAATTATTGCCAATACCTTGCTGGACGCAGGAAAAACCGTAAAAGTGATCAGCCGCAATGCGGAACACGTTGCCGATCTTGTCGCAAAAGGCGCTACCGCCGCTATCGGGAACCTGAACGATGCCGCCTTTCTGACAGCGGCTTTCAAGGGCGCCAAGGCCGTTTATACGCTCATTCCGCCTACCTGGCAGGTTACCAACTGGCGCCAATATCAGACGGAAACAGGATTTGCCATTGCCTCGGCCGTTCAGGCTGCCGGCGTGCCTTATGTGGTGAACCTGAGTTCTCAGGGTGCGCATTTGGAAGAGGGCGCCGGACCGATCAGCGGCCTGTTTTATGTGGAAACCATGCTGAACAGTATTCCGGGTTTGAATGTAAAACACTTGCGCGCAGGCTTTTTTATGCAGAATTTCCTTGCCTTTACCGGTATGATCAAGCACCTGAACCTCTATGGTTCGTCGCTGAAACCTGATTTGAAAATTCCCATCGTACATGCACGCGACATCGCAGCGGTGGCTGCGGAAGAACTACTGGCCCTGGATTTCACCGGTAATTCGGTGCGTTTTGTAGCCGGCGCAGCAGACGTGACCATGGCGGAAGCCACTTCTATTCTGGGTAAAGCCATTGGAAATCCCGACCTGCCTTATGTGCAGTTCAGTCAGGAAGACGAATTACAGGGCGCGTTGAAAAACGGCCTCCCACTTACCATCGCTGAAGGGTACCGCGACCTGTATCATGCCCTGAATGATGGGAATTACCAGGATGGATTCGAACGAAACGATCAGAATACCACTCCTACTTCGTTGCAATGGTTTGCAGAACATGAGTTTGGGCAGGCGTATGGGGCAGCGCAATAGATGAAGGGGGTTGATAAGGGTTGATATTTAAACGCTCGAGGAATGAAGAAATCTTTCTTTTTTCGAGCGTTTAAATATCAACCCTTATCAACCCTTATAAACCCTCATCAACATTCTTACCTATTTCAAAAATTTCCCTTCAAAAAACGCCTCATTGCCCCGGTCATCCGTCACCGTCAGGTGCAATGTGTGTTGTCCGGGTGGCACGTGTTCATCGAACGTATACGTAATGCGTTCGCGTTTCTGGTCGAATGAGAACAGCACCCATTTTCCGTCGATGGTTCCGCGGAAGCGCAGCCCCCGGGCTTTTCCGCTGATGGCAAAATTGTCGCGGATACGGAAAGCGATGGCGCTTTTTTTGCGCATGTCGTCACCGAAAATCACCGGAACGATAGTGGGCGGGTCCGTGTCGGCCATAATACAATAATCGCCGAAACTACGCACCTGCGTTTTGAGAATACCATTGACCCAAACGCCGCCGCAATTGTCGGGACGGCCGTCGTTGCAGGCGGCAATCACCGCTTTGGAGCGCAGGTCTTCGGGCAGGTTATCGGGTTTTATA
>JAKQJD010000097.1 GCA_029561355.1 Bacteroidota bacterium
CCATCATTTTCACTTTCACATTAAAACGCACACCATGAAGACAACCCGATTTATCTGGCGGCTGGCATTGCTTTCCGCTACGTTGTTTGCCGGCCATTTTGCGCAGGCGCAAACCAAATTGCGCCTACCCGAAGGCGTACAATACGTGACCTCCGTGGAGGGCATTACCGAATACCGGCTCGCCAACGGCCTGCAGGTGCTGTTGTTTCCGGATATGTCCAAGCCAATTATGACGGTTAACGTCACCTACAAAGTAGGTTCCCGCCACGAAGATTATGGTGAAACAGGTATGGCGCACTTGCTCGAACACCTCGTGTTCAAGGGAACGCCCAAACACCCCAACATCCCGCAGGAGCTCACCGAGCACGGCGCACGCCCCAACGGCACCACTTCGTTCGACCGTACCAACTACTTCGAAACCTTCGATGCTACCGACGCCAATCTGCGCTGGGCGCTCGAACTGGAAAGCGACCGGATGGTGAATTCGTTCATCGCCCGCAAGGACCTGGAAAGCGAATTCACCGTGGTACGCAACGAATACGAATCGGGCGAGAACAGTCCGGGCGCCGTTTTGTACAAACGTATGATGGCTACAGCCTTCAATTTCCACAACTACGGACACCTGACGATCGGCGAAAAATCGGACATCGAAAAAGCGCCTATCGAACGCCTGCAGGCTTTTTACCATAAATATTACCAGCCGGACAATTCGGTTTTGCTCATAGCAGGTAAAATCGACGAGCAAAAAACGCTGGATATGGTGCACGAGTTCTTCTCCCCCATTCCACGCCCCGAACGCAAACTGGTACAGACCTATACGGAAGAACCCACGCAGGACGGCGAACGCTCCGTAACCCTGCGCCGTACCGGCGACGTGCAGGTGTTTGCGGCCATGTACCGCAGTTGCGCCGGTTCGCACCCCGATTACGCTGCGCTGTCGATACTGTCCAATATCCTGACCGACGAGCCTACCGGTCGCCTTTATAAAGCGCTGGTGGAAAGCAAAAAAGCCGTGGCCGTGTATGGCAGCGCTTCGGGTTTTGCCGAAGGCGGTGTTACCCGTTTCGTGACGGAAGTACGCGCCGACGGCTCGCTCGATTCTGCCAGCCAGATCATGCTTGCCGTACTGGAAGACATCAAAACCAATGCGCCCACCCAGGAAGAAGTGGACAAAGCCAAGGTGCGACTGCTGAAAAACCAGGAGATGTTTTTCAAGGAAAGCAGCCGGGTAGGCCTGAGTCTGAGCAATTTCGTGGGTACCGGCGACTGGCGACTGGCATTCCTGTACCGCGACAACCTGGAAAAAGTAACCCGTGAAGACGTGATGCTCGTAGTGGCCAAATATTTCAAATCAGCCAACCGTACGCTCGGCACCTTTACGCCCGACAAAAGCCCCGACCGCTCCGAAATCCCCGCTACCCCCGACGCTGCTGCATTGCTGAAAGATTACAAAGGAAAACCGCCGATGGCGCAGGGTGAGGATTTCGATCCCTCTCCTGAAAATCTGGAAAAGCGTACCATCCGAAAAGCATTGCCCAATGGCATGAAATACGCATTGCTGCCCAAAGAAACCCGCGGCGATGTGGTGACGGCTCGTATTTCCCTTAACTACGGCACCCTGCAAACAGCCATGGGCAAGTCGACTATCGGCGACTTTACAGCGTCTATGCTCGACAAAGGCACGGCCACCAAAAACCGCGAACAACTGAAAGAAGCGCTCGACCAGTTGAAGGCGCGCGTGAATGTTTTCGGTTCTGCCAACGGCACCGATGTAACCATCGAAACGGACCGCGAGCACCTGCCCGCCGTGATCAGGCTGGTAGGCGAGATACTTCGCAAACCGGCGTTCCCGCAAAACGAATTCGACAAAATGAAGCAGGAACAACTGGCAGGTATTGAAGAAACCAAAACGGACCCTACTTCTTTGGCTTACAACACTTTCGGACGTATATCCACACCACCTTATCCGAAAGACGACCCGCGCTACACCGAAACTTTCGATGAACAAATCGCATCCGTAAAAGCCGTCACCCTGGATCAGGTAAAAAAATTCTATAAGGATTTTTACGGCGCTTCCGACGGCACCGCTGCCATTGTAGGCGATTTCGATCAGAAGGAAACGGAGGCTGTGTTGAAAGAGGTTTTTGGCGACTGGAAAAACCCGGTTCGCTACCAGCGCTACGGCACGGATTACAAACCGGTTGCAGCCCGCACGGAGGAAATCGCCACGCCCGATAAAGCCAATGCGGCATATGTGGCCGGTTATGGTTTTGCCATGCGCTCCGATAATCCGGATTATCCGGCCGTCGAACTGGGCGGCTACATGCTGGGCGGCGGCTTCCTGAATTCCCGCCTGGCCACCCGTATCCGTCAGAAAGAAGGCCTGAGTTATACGGTTCGCGGCAGTTTTTACGCCAGTGACTGGGATGAAAATGCCGGATTCTCGTCATTTATGATTTACAATCCGGAAAATCTGTCGAAACTGGAAGCCGCTTACAAGGAAGAGATCGAACGCGCCTCCAAAGAAGGTTTTACGGCTGCCGAACTGGAAGCCGCCAAATCGGGCTGGCTGAGTTCGCAAAAGGTAAACCGCTCGGGCGACAGTTATCTTGCCGGTACGCTCAATTACTACCTCGAACTGGGCCGCGATTTTTCCTGGAACGCCAACAAGGAAAAAAGTGTGGCTGCCCTGACACCTGAAAAGGTCAACGCAGCCATCAAAAAACACCTCGATTATTCGAAATTGATCGTGGTGAAAGCGGGAGATTTTAAAAAAACCGTCAAACCATAAATAGAGGTGAGAAAGTGAGAGGGTGAGAGGGTGAGAGCCGACTTAGATTTCACCGCTTCGCTCTGTTGATTCAAATGGTTAGAGTGAAGGGCGTACTCGAAGTCGGCTCTCACCCTCTCGCTTCTCTCACCCTCTCACTTCTGTTTTACAAGCGCCTGTGCCGAGTGCCTCTGTTCCGTTTTAATTACCTGGAGCCGCCTGACCATCTCCGGCAGGCGTTAAAGTCACCTGTTCGGCCAGCCATTTACCTTTTGTCTTGCGCCAGAGAATGCTGTAAGCCATTTTCTCCACCTTTTTATTCGCACCAAAAAAGAAGGTCGTTTCGTCCAGAAAGGAAACCAGTACCAGATCGGGTGTCAGATAGCGTTCGTTCTGGCTGGTCTTTTTTACTTCTGTCCGGTCAGGTTTCGGTTGGGCACTGAAATACTGGAATAATCCGGTGTACAGGGTAACGAGATTGTCTCTTCCCCGAACGATTTCGCCTCTTGGCGTCACGACTTCGGCATTATCGGTAAAAAAAGGACCGAGTGCGCCGGCATTCCATGTCTCGAACACTTTTCCCCAGGCCTCCATACTGTTGTCGATATCTGTTTTATCGGCTTTGGAAAGAGGTTGTGCGGAAAGAGAAATGACACAGAAGCAGGAGAGCAGCAGCGCTGCCGATTTGGAAATGTTTGACATTTTTTAGTGAGTTGTGAGTGGTGAGTTGTGAGTGGTGAATTGTGAGTGGGAATTACCGGATGCTCGCGACGGCATTTTTTACGGGTGGTATAGTGCGCAGGTATGCCCACAAGGCATTTATTTCGGCGTCGGTGAGAACGGTCATTGGCGGCATGAGCGGACTGAGGGCGCTGCCGTCGGGGCGTTTACCAAATCGTACGGCGTCGGCGAATTGGGCTTCCGTCCATTTCCCGATGCCGGTTTCGGGGTCGGGGGTGCAGGAAACCGGCTTCCGTGACCGGCTGTCTGCGCTCCGAGGGCTGAACCTCCGGTGCGTCGGAACGCAAAAACGCGATGATAGCGGCTACATCTTCATCGGCCAATAGTGGAAAGGTCATGAAGGGTCCGGCAAAATGTCCGTTGCGTTTGACGCCCGTCCGAAGCGTGTAAGCCAGTTCGCCGTCGGTATATGCTCCGATACCTGCTTCGGGGTGTTGGGTCAGGTTGGCCGACCACAGTTTGCCGAAGGGGCATTGTCGGCCCACAATTGTCCGCTTATTTTACCATCCTCGCCGCGGTGGCAGCCGATACATTCCGTCATCACGATACGACGGCCTTCGGCAATGAGCGCGCTGTCGGACACGATATTCAGGTTGGGCGCTTTCACTTCATAAGTGGGTATCGGAGCCAACTGAACGTAAGCTGCAACCAGTAAGATGAACGCAAAAAGACTTCCGAATACATACCTGAGCACTTTCAATATTTTTCTCATAACAGGTTCATATTGAAATGTTTAAAATTGGATCCGATGCGGATTCATCATGCCGGAGGCGGCCCAGCCGGTAAAATCGAGCCAGGTACTTTTGAGCGCGTGAAACAGTTGCTGCTCGTGCTGCTTTACCTCATGCGCCGCGCATACCGGCAGCGGCAACGATTGGCGGCCCAGCAGGAACAACTGCAACGCAGCACCATCGAACGCCTGGAAACGGAACGGAAAGTGGTGGCCCTGAATGCGCACCTCGAAGGGCAGCAACTGGAACGCCTGCGCATCGCAGAAGACTTGCACGATGATTTCGGGTCAGGGCTTTCTAAAATATCGTTGCTGAGCGAAGTGGCTAAAAGAAAGGCGCCCATTTCGGGTGAACTGGACAAGATTTCAGCAGCGGCCAAAGAATTTTTGCTGAAAATGAGCGAAATTGTATGGGCTTTGAATCACCAGAATGATACGCTATCCAGTCTGGCAAGTTACATTCGTCGATATGCCGTGGGCTTTTTTGAAGATTCCGATATCGTTTGCCATTTCGACATCCCGGAATTGCCGGCTGCCCCGCTGAGTGGCGAATTCAGGAGCAATATTTTTTTAGTGGTAAAAGAAACCCTCCACAATACGCTCAAACATGCGCATGCCAGCCAGGTAGATATTCAATTTTCATTGCAACATGAAATGCTGGAAATCAATATTCAGGACAATGGCAGGGGCTTCGATGCAGCCGCTATCGGAAATGCAGGCAATGGCCTCCACAACATGGAAAAACGTATGCAACAGTCGGGCAGCACGTTCGAGGTGAGTGGCACGCCCGAAAAAGGGACTATGACGCGTATCTGCCTGCCGCTGCAAAAACAGGATAAGGCAATGTGACTATGATTTTGACTATGATTTTAAGATGATTTATATGATGGCCATGATTATCCACTCACGTAATCATGGCCATCATATAAATCATCTTAGAATCATAGTCAGCGGTCTACATCAATAGTTTCAAACATACCGGCGTCGGCACCGCACTCGGCTCTCCGGCCGGACTCAGCAACCCCGTAGCCGCGTCGATGTGAAATGCCGCTACCGTGCTCGAATTCTGGTTGGCCGCGAGCAGCCATTTGCCGTCGGGCGTAACCAGGAAATTGCGTGGCATTTCCCCGCGTGTCGGTTGGTGTTGCAAGAGCGTCAACTTGCCGGTTTGTGTATCCACGGCATACACCACAATGCTGTTGTGCCCGCGATTGGAGCCGTAAAGGAACTTTCCGTTGGGGTGAAAATGAATATCAGCACAGGAGTTGTTTGCCTTGAAATCGGCAGGCAAAGTCGACAAAGAATCCAGGCGGCGTATGTCGAAATCTTCGCCTTTTTGGTAATAATTCACGGTCGAATTATTCTCGTTGATGACCGCAAACTGATTGGATCCCCCCGGATTGAACGCCAGATGCCGCGGTCCGGCGCCTTTTGCAGTGGAAAAACTGAACGCTTCTTTCAGTTTGCCTTCTCCGGAAATATCGTAAATAAAAACCCGGTCGGCGCCTTTATCGACTGCCCAGATAGCGCCGCCGTCGGGCGAAGGAACGATCATGTGCGCCCAGGGGCTTTTGCCGGGGTGTTTTTCCACGCAAAGCGAATCGGTGAGCATTCCGTCGGCCTGCACGCCGTAAGTAGCCACATTGCCGGTCGCGTAATTGGCTACCAGCACAAATTTGCCCGATTTATCTGTGGAAACATAACATGGCGCAATGCCATATGAAGATACTTCATTGATTTTCTGCAACTTACCTTTTTCCAGAATGCGGTAAGCGACCAGGCTCCCGAACGGCCGTTCAGGTGTTCCGCCGTTTTCCGCCACGGCGTACAGGTATTTTTTATCCGGTGAAATACAGAGAAACGAAGGATTGTCGATGCCGGACATGGTATCGGTTATCGTCAATGCGCCGGTTCCGGGATCCAGCCGACAGGTATAAATGCCGGTGGCTTTTCCGTCTACGTGGCCGAGTTTCTGGGTGTAGGTGCCCACGAAAACGATCGGACGTTCGTCGGGCGGAGGTGTAGCAGGGGGAACGGGTTTGGACTGACAGGCGTAAAAAGCCAGAAGTGCAAAAAGGATTTTTTTCATGTGTAATTGCCAATTTTAGGTGGGGTAAATATGGCAATTATTTGGTGTTTGGTTTTTGGTGTTTTGTGTTTGGGGCGCATTGCTCATGGGTATTTGGTTTTTAGTGTTTTGTGTTTGGGGCGCATTGCCCTTGGCCAGTTTACGTAAGCCAGGAGCAATGCGCCCCAAACACCAAACACTAAAAACGAAACACCATCTTAGTCATTGAGTTTTAGGACCTTCAAAAACGCCTCCTGGGGCACTTCGACGTTGCCGAACTGTTTCATTTTCTTTTTACCTTCTTTCTGCTTTTCCAGCAGTTTCCGTTTCCGGGAAATGTCACCGCCGTAGCACTTGGCAGTTACGTCCTTGCGGAGGGCTGCGATGGTTTCGCGGGCGATGACCTTCTGGCCGATGGCACCCTGAATAGCGATCTGGAATTGCTGGCGGGGCAGGAGTTCTTTCAATTTTTCGCACATGCGGCGACCCATGTACTCCGCTTTGGAGCGGTGTACGAGTGCGCTGAGCGCATCTACCTGCTCGCCGTTGAGTTTGATGTCGAGGCGCACGAGATCGGTCACCCGGTAATCGATTACATGGTAGTCGAAAGAAGCGTAACCGCGGGTGAGCGATTTCAACTGGTCGTAAAAGTCGAACACGATCTCTGCCAGCGGCATGTGGAAAATCATTTCCAGTCGCGTCGGCGTGAGGTAGTGTTGTTTTTGCAGGATACCGCGTTTGTCCATGCACAGTTTCATGATACCGCCGATGTAATCGGGTTTGGTAATGATCTGGGCCAGGATGTACGGTTCTTCGGCGTTTTCGAGGTGGTTCGGGTCGGGCAGTTCGCTGGGCTGGCGCACCGAAAAACGATCGCCTTTCATATTGGTAGCGAAGTAGGTTACGTTCGGTACCGTGGTGATGATGTCCTGGTCGAACTCGCGTTGAAGGCGTTCCTGCACAATTTCCATGTGCAGCATACCCAGAAATCCGCAACGGAAACCGAAGCCCAGAGCCATCGAACTTTCCGGTTCGAATACCAGCGAGGCATCATTGAGTTGCAGTTTTTCCAAAGAGTCGCGCAGGTCTTCGAAATCGTCGTTGTCGAGCGGATACACGCCGGCAAATACCATCGGCTTCACCTCCTCAAAACCTTTTACGGGTTCGAGGCAAGGGCGCGCCACGTGTGTGATCGTATCACCCACTTTGATCTCGCGGCTTACCTTGATACCGGTGATGACGTAACCTACGTCGCCGGTGCCAATCTCTGCGGCTTCGAACTGGCCGAGCCGGAGCACCCCCACTTCTTCCGCCACTACTTCTTTTCCGGTATTGTAAAATTTGATCTTGTCGCCTTTGCGCATGCTGCCGTTCATGACCCGCACGTAGGCGATAACGCCGCGGTAGGAGTTGAACATGGAGTCGAAAATCATCGTTTGCAGGGGCGCATTCGGGTCGCCGCTGGGGGCCGGAATACGGTCCACCGCAGCCGCCAGAATTTCCGGAATACCAATGCCTGTGCGGCCGGAAGCGGAAATGATCTCTTCGCGTTTGCAGCCGATCAGGTCGATGATCTGGTCCTGCACTTCTTCCACCATCGCGCTTTCCATGTCTACCTTGTTCACGATCGGGATGATCTCCAGATTGTGATCGACGGCCAGGTACAGGTTACTAATCGTTTGAGCCTGAATACCTTGCGAAGCATCTACCAGCAGCAGGGCGCCTTCGCAGGCGGCAATGGAGCGGCTCACTTCGTAGGAAAAGTCGACGTGACCGGGCGTATCGATCAGGTTGAAAATATACTCTTCCCCGTTGGCCGGGTGTATATAATGCATCTGGATGGCGTGGCTTTTAATGGTAATGCCCCGCTCACGTTCGAGGTCCATATTGTCCAGTGCCTGGTCTTGCATGTCGCGTTTGCTGATGGTATGGGTATACTCCAGCAATCGGTCGGCAAGTGTACTTTTCCCGTGGTCGATGTGCGCTATTATGCAGAAATTGCGGATGTTTTTCATATATCTGATACAAGGGGCGAATGCCCAGCCTTCTTTTGAGGGCGCAAAGGTACGTCAAATAATGTGTTTCCTACCTAAACACCCCCATCATCCTTTTCGACAACGTATCCACCAGCACGCCCGGAATGCCGTGTCCCATGCCGTCGAGCCACAACGTATCCGCGTTCGGGATGATTTCGGCACATTTTTTCCCGTGTTGGATGGGAATAAACGGATCTGATTTTCCATGAATAATGAGCGTCGGCACCGTCAACCGGCGCAACCCTTCGTACCGCGAGCCCGATAACCGAACCGCCGCGTGGTGCTGCTGTGAGACGTACATGTTATAACCTTTGCGTTTTCTAATATTGTACAACACCTCTTCGGAAATACTTTTTACCTCCAGCGGATACTGCGCATCACCCATCAGGATGATCCGGCTGGCCAGGTGCATTTTGAGTATGTTTTTTTCGCCGCCGAAAATGCCGTATTTCAGCGCCACTTTGACGAGGTCGAAAGCCACAGCCGAGGATATGGGAGGCAGATTCGGGTCTTCAATGTACCCGGAAGAAGCAATGGAAACCAGCGAGGCAGTGCGTTCCGGATGGCGAATGGCAACTTCCTGCGCAATCATGCCGCCCATGGAAACGCCCACGATGTTTGCCTTTTGAACGTTCAGGGCATCTAAAACTGCAACGACATCTTCCGACATGTCGGCCAGGGAATAGGGCTTCGCAGCGTCCCAGTTTTCCACCCAGTCCGACCAGCCCACGCCCCGATGATCATAACGAATCACCTGGTAACCCGAATCGACAAAAGCATCGATAAATTTTCTGGGCCAGCCCAGCGCGTCGTTGGAAATGCCCATAATCAGCAGGACCGTGCCTTTGGGCTGCGTTTTCGGATCGATACTTTCATACCAGATGTCGAGGCCCTGCGATTTTGCAAAACCCGTTCTGCCGCGAATGACCTCCGGAAGCGGATTTTTGATCACCTGGCTGGCGGTTTCAACGTATTCATCGGGCAAAGAAGACCCGGAGCAGGCGATATAAATGAAAAAGCCTGCCAACAGCAGTATAATCGCAAATGCTGCGATTTTGAGTATTTTTTTGAATGATTTCATTTTTGTGAAAATGCTTTGGCCGCTGTGATACATCTCCGGGATGTGTCGCAACGATTGTAAATGACAACAAAAGCAATTTTGAAAAACCGGGAAACAAGCGTCCGGTCAAATCACAAAAACGTCCTCATCCGAAGCGGATGGAATGGTTTTCACCTCTGTAAAATAAGGCGTTTTAAAAAAGGAATCGACTTCCTTTTGGCAGGCAAACAACCTGACTTTTACAAGCCTGTCAAAGGCAAAACGGTGTGTTTCTTTAGATGAAATAAACACCAAGCGCTGCACGGGGACAGCGAAGTAAAAAAATACTTTTTCCCAGGAAACGACCTGGTGAATCGGTTCGCTTTTAGCCTTTGATAATTCCGCCTGCTCCGTGCGTTCTTCGCTCCATTTGGAATGGCCGGTGTAGCCCGAAAACGCGATCGAACTGAACAACAGAGAAACTACCAACAGGTACTTGGGCAGGTTCTCTTTTATATGTTTAAGTATTTCTATCAATTGAAAGGTCGATGACGCGAGCAAAGTTAACCGATTTATACACCCGTCACAAAACAAGTTTTGACACACAAGAACGCTGTCGTACTTTTGAATCATGTCCGTTTTCACCACCTACATCGACTCGCCGCTCGGCATCCTGGAAATCAGCGGCACGGACACGCAGCTCCACAGCGTGCTCTTTTTCCGCGCCGAACACAAACCCGCGCCCGGCCAGCCCGCTTCGGAAGGCGAAATGCCGGCGGCGGTGGCTCAAACCATCGAACAACTCAACGAGTATTTCGCCGGCAAACGGCACAACTTCGAACTTCCGCTACAGCCAAAAGGCACTGATTTCCAACAACATATCTGGAATTTACTGCTCGACATTCCTTACGGAGCCACTACTTCCTACCTGGAAATATCGAGACGCTACGGCGACCTCAAAGCCACCCGCGCAGTGGGCACCGCCAACGGCAGCAACCCCATCTGCATCATCGTGCCCTGCCACCGCGTGATCGGCAGCAATGGAAAACTGGTGGGCTATGGCGGCGATTTGTGGCGAAAAGCATGGCTGCTGCAACACGAGTTGGAGCATGCGCCGGTGCCGCAGGGAAAACTGTTTTGATTTTTGGGTTGATAAATGTTGATAAGGTTGATGAGGGTTGATATTTGCCACTCGGTAGGGATCAATTTGTTCATTCCACGAGTGTCGAATATCAACCCTCATCAACCTTATCAACCCTCATCAACATTTATCAACCCTCATCAACCCAAAAAATCACACTTTCACCGTCTTCCACTTCCCCCGCCGAAACACCCACATCGCCGCCATGGCCATGCCCGATTCGCCGATGAAAATGCTCCAATACACACCCGTTTGTCCCCAGCCGAGATAGAGGGCCAGGAAAGCGGCAAGCGGCATACCGATCAGCCAGAAAAAGATGAAATTCAGAAGCGTAGGTGTACGGGTATCGCCGGCGCCATTGATGGCTTGCGTGAGTACCATACCCCATCCGTAAAAAATGTAGCCACCGGCAATGATGCGCAAGGCCAGCGAGCCGGAATGCACGGCTTCTACGTTGTCGGTAAAAATTCGGATCAGCGAAGGTGCGAAGATCAAATACAGAATACCCACGGTTCCCATAAAGATCATATTGAAAAAACCTGCCCGCCAGGCAGATTTTTCGGCGCGTTCGGGGTGCCCGGCGCCCAGGTTCTGACCTACCAGCGTGGCCGCTGCATTGGCCATGCCCCAGGAAGGTAAAATAGTGAATACCACGATCCGGATCGCAATGGTGTAACCCGCCGTCACCTCCTTGCCGATCTGGCCGAGAATAAAGATCATGAAGATCCAGCTCGCCGAAGAAATGAGGTATTGCCCTGTGCTGCCCGAAGCGATTTTAATCAGTGTTCCGATGGTATCCCATTTGGGTTTAAGCATGTTCCAGCGCAGTCGTATGATTTTTCCTACTTCGAATAAATGCCACAACTGATACGCCACCCCGCTCGAACGCCCGATGGTAGTCGCCACACCCGAGCCGATGACGCCCATGGCCGGAAACGGCCCCCAGCCGAAAATCAGCACCGGACACAAAATGATGTTCACCCCGTTGGCGATCCACAAGGCCCGCATAGCGGTGGCAGCATCGCCGGCGCCCCGGAAAATGCCGTTGAGCATCCACAGCAACAGAATCGGCAAATTGGCGGTAAGCAGTAATCGGGTGAAATGAAATCCTGTTTCCGAAACGCTGGTATCGTGCGCCATCAAACGCAGCAAATCTTCCGCATAAAAATAACCCGGCACCGCAATGACCCCCGATAAAATCACCGCGATCAGAATGACCTGCGCGCCCGCTTTGGCTGCAGCATCCCGGTCGCCCTCACCGATGCGGCGCGCTACCATGGCGGTAGCGGCAGCGCTCAGGCCGATAGCGATGGAATACACCAGCATGAGCATGGATTCGGTAAGGCCGACGGTAGCCACGGCTTCCACGCCGATTTTGGCCACAAAAAACGCATCCACCACCGCAAAAAGCGATTCCATCGCCATTTCCAGGATCATCGGGATGGCCAGCAGTACAATCGCGCGGTCGATACTTCCGGTGGTGTAATCCTGTTCTTCCCCGTTAAGCGACTGCACGAAAACGCGTCGGACGCGCTGGAAGGTGGTTTCTTTTTGAATGGTATAGGACATGCAATATTTTTTAAACCACCAAAGACACTTTAAAAACAAAAGTGTGCACTGGCTTTATGGCCATACATTTGTGTTCTTTGTAAAATCTCCTAGTGTTCCTTGTGGTTAAGCCTGCGCAAAGGAGAGCGAAACATTTATTTCCGCATTAGGGTTCCCTTCCCCAACCTTTCCTGTTGTAATTTTGTTTTCAGAAAATATTGAAAATACTGCAAGCCGGACAAGTTCCGGTTATTCAACGCCAGACAGATATGAATATTTCCGATCTCCTCCACCGCGCCCTGCGCCACGAATGGCTGACGCCCGAAGAAGGCGTTTTTCTTTTTGAAAATGCGACGACGGCCGAACTCATGTACGTGGGCAACGCCATGCGCTATCAGCACGTGCCGGACAATACGGTTACCTGGATCATCGATCGCAACTCGAATACCACCAACGTGTGTATCGCCAACTGCAAATTTTGCAATTTTTACCGGCGGCCGGGCCACGAGGAGTCGTACATCACCACTATCGAAGAGTACAAACAAAAGATCGAAGAGACCTTCCGTTTCGGCGGCGAACAACTGCTGCTACAGGGCGGCCACCATCCCGACCTCGGACTGGCGTTTTACACTGACCTGTTCCGGCAACTCAAAGACCTGTACCCTACCCTGAAACTGCACGCGCTCGGACCGCCGGAAGTGGCGCACATTTCCAAACTGGAAAAAATGAGCCACTACGACGTGCTCAAGGCGCTGAAAGAAAGTGGTCTCGATTCTTTGCCCGGCGCTGGCGCCGAAATCCTGAGCGACCGCGTGCGGCGCCTGATCTCCAAAGGCAAATGCGGCGGCGAGGAATGGCTCGACGTGATGCGCGCGGCGCACAAACTGCACCTGACTACCTCGGCTACCATGATGTTCGGCCACATCGAAACCAACCTCGAACGCATGGAACACTTTGCCGCTATCCGGCAGGTGCAGTCCGAAAAACCTGCCGACGCCAAAGGCTTTCTGGCGTTCATTCCCTGGCCGTTCCAGGACGAAGACACGATCCTGAAAAAGATCAAACGCGCCCGCAACGCCGTCACGGGCGACGAATACGTGCGCATGATCGCTATGAGCCGCATCATGCTGCCCAACGTGGTCAATATCCAGGCTTCCTGGCTTACGGTCGGCAAACAGGTGGCGCAGGTTTGCCTGCACGCCGGCGCCAACGACTGGGGCAGTATCATGATCGAGGAGAACGTGGTGTCGGCTGCCGGCGCGCGTTTCAGGTTTACGGCGGACGGGATTCAGCAGGCGATTAAGGAAGCGGGGTTTGTGCCGCAATTGCGGAATCAGCAGTATGATTATCGGGAGTTGCCGATGGAGATGGTGCAGCAGGAGTTGAGCGGGGATGGGATGGTGGTGGATTGATTGTTGGTTATCAGTTATCGGTTATTAGTTATCAGGGGTGGTAGTGGGAGCATTTGTACATCAGCATGGTTACTTACAGGAGTAGCCAAGTAAAATGTGTCATTGTTTTAGCTTTTATTAAAAACCAAATCAAGCCTTCTATACATTCCATGCGCCTTACCCTTTTCCTGCTTTTTATCTCTTCCTTTTGTTTTGCCCAAAAGGAAGAAATCATCGGCGAAAAACCTGTACTGAACCCTCCCTGCGAAGGCTTCCGGGAAAGCACCCTTTTCGACGGCACGCCCGCGATCATCCGGGACTGCGAGACGGGTGAAGATTACTCCGTCGCAACCAGCCTTCAGGAACTAAACACCAAAGCCCTGGCGCTGAGTCTTAAAAACCAGAACCTCACCACTTTTCCAGCAGAAATATTCCGGTACCCTCAACTGCGCGTACTCGACCTGTCAGGCAATTCGATTGCTTCCATTCCGCCGGAAATCAGAAAACTCAAGGCGCTTAAATTCCTGAACCTGGCCGGCAATAAAATCACCAACCTGCCGAAAGAACTGTGGTCGCTCACAGATCTGCGGAAACTCTATTTCACAGGAAACAAGATCGATTCCCTGCCCGAAGCACTCGGAAACCTCAAGCACTTACAGGAATTGTACCTGATCGATTGTGGCATGCAAAGTATGCCTGCCGGCCTGAATCGCCTTACGGAACTGCGGATATTGAGCATGCGTGGTAACAGGCTGACAGCATTTCCCTCCATCGGAACGCTCACACGCTTGCAAAACCTGCAACTGGGCGGCAACAAAATCACTGCACTGCCCGACGACATCGGCGCATGCCAGGCGCTACAGGAATTAAACCTGAATGGGAACAAACTGCGCAGCCTTCCGGCATCTTTCGGCGGGTTAACGGCTTTACAGCGCTTATCCATGAATTACAACGAGTTGACTGAACTCCCCGCCTCCTTTCCTGAATTGCATAACCTGATGCGTCTGGAAATAAGCGACAACAAACTAAGCAGGCTTCCCGACGGATTCGGCCGGCTGGCCAAACTGAATTCTCTGGACCTCTCCTACAACAAACTCACCGAATTGCCCCAGGATTTCAGTGGCCTGACTAATCTGCAATACCTGACGCTCACGAAAAATGCACTCACTTCATTGCCACAGGGCATGTCGGAACTCACCAACCTGTGGCAAATTATTCTAACCGCCAATCAACTGACTACTTTACCACCCAACCTGAAAAACCTTTCCAGATTAAAATATCTCATGCTGACCAACAATCCGCTGCCCGAAGCGGATATGCAGCAACTCAAGCGGGAGATGCCAAAGTGTCAGATTAGTTTTTAGAGCCTATCCGAAAACTCATTGGAGACTGATCCGTATCTCCCCGTAATTTACACCCCAAAACACCCCAAACTTTTCAGGCAGGCATTTTGCAAAGCGCTCTTATTGAAAAAATTTCCCATGTTTTCCTGATTCGTTTTACGCGCCTATCCTGTTTGAAAATGAACAAATTGCCCGCCTTTTTGCTGCTCTTCTTTACCCCGATTCTCCACGCCCAATCTTCAACTTCTTTCTCTGCCGGCGACCTCAAAATGGCCGTCATAGACCTGCCCGGAAATTTTCTAGAATACAATCCCAACACCAAGCAATGCGGCGCCAAAAGTTATTCCGCCAAGGAAAACACCGTCATCCGGCTGGTCGTAAAACTCAACAACCGCTGGGTGGTGAAAGCCATTCGCGCCTACGATGGCACCGACCAGATTCAGGAAGGCGGCTCCACGTATTGCATCAGTGAAGTGGATCTGGAATTGTATTTTATCGATTTTACAAAGCGCGATTACGGCATCCTGGCTATTCCGTACAAAGGCCGATTCAGTCCGTTCAGCATTTACCCAGGCGGCACTTTGGGGGCTTACATTGGTCGCAAATTTGTCAACCAGCGCTCTACTTCGTCACTGCTCGGTTTCGGCGGTCTGTCGTCTATCCCGCTGAATAACGCGGCCGCAGAAATTGTGGAAAACAAGATCGGCGTCACCCTCGGCGCCGGCTACGTCTGGTACATCGCCGAAGGATTTCAGGTAGGCGTCATCGGCGGCTGGGATTTTTTCGATGGTGTGGGCTCCTGGGCTTACAAATACCAGCCCTGGGCATCGTTCAATATCGGTTATAGTTTCACCTCCAATTCGAAGGAAAAAAAAGGGGCCTTGCAGACGCTGTCGCGGAGTGTGCGGGTACCGCCGGCGGGGAATTGACTATTGGAAATGTTGAGTTTTAGGTAAGTACAACCCAACATTACCTTTTTATTTTTTTGACTATCCGGTTTCAGGAACCTTTCAAGTCATCGGATGACTCAGAGTCATCCGATGACTTGAAAGGTTCCTGAAACCGGATAGTCAATTATTTTTTTAGAAACTTCCCCATCCCCGTCTTCTTATCATTGGTAATTTCTAAAAAATACATTCCGCTTGCCAGCCCGGACACGTTCAGCGAATTCGCTGGATTAAACATGGTTTTTTGCAAAAATTCCCGCCCGTTCGAATCGAATATTTTCACTTTAATAGGTGTTGCAATATCCTCTTTCGTATTAAATTTCAATACATCCTCCACCGGGTTGGGGAAAATCTCCAACTGCATTTCATTTTTTTTTGGCCCTTCCCCAACGGATGTCGGAATACCCCAGATGGATTGCAGCTGCCAGGCTTCTACCTGCAGCACTTCCACGCTGCCGTTTTCAGAAAACAAAGAAATACCATGTGCAGCAGTATTCGTGAAGGCAAGCGAGGTAATGTTGGTCCTGTAATCTTCTGCATGGATTTCAACCGAAGATTGGTCCACGAAAATATGCAAATCCAGAATGCTGTCTGCGGAGAGATAAACCGGCGTTTTGGTCACCCATTTCGAAGCAAAATTGAACGGAGTGGCCATACGGTCGATGGAAATGTTGGAAGTTTCGGCGTCGTACGTGACGACAAATTTCTGCCCGGGTCCCTCGGCGAGATTCAGCCCGAACATCTGGTTTTCGTTTTCGACTTTAAATGAAATTTTCATCTCGTACACATTCCGGCCGGGGTCGAATTCGAGCATATGGCCGGTGCTATTCACCGTGAAATTGTTTTTTTCAAAATCGTCGTAGCGAATGCTATGAAACTCGTCAATCGGTTTTTGCAGCAGTTCGTAACCGTTGCCCTGATCAATCAGATGCAATTCCTTTGCTAAGGACTCGCATCCTTTCCAGGGGGTGGTCGGGACGCTCTGCGCATAGGCCCAGTTGCCCATCCAGGCCAGACCGATCGTACGTTCATCGTCCTCGTCGTAGTTGCGGAAAGTTTTATGGGCATAAAAATCAAAGCCCCAATCCATCCAGTTTGCGTTTTCCACCCGGCTGTCGTACTGTACGTCCGAGAATACGACGTGGTCAACGAGGATGTGTCCCCAGCCCGCGGTGGCATTGTCAAAGACCTCAATGCGGGCCGTCTTGCCCAGGTGCTGGCTCACATCGATACCGCGCCACTGCATGCGCTCCGCGTTGGAGGTGCTTTTGATGGTTTGGACGACTTGATTTTCCACCACGATGTTGAATCCCACGTCGGTCAGCGAACCGCCGCCGATTTGGAAGTTGATGAATCGTTTTTCAATGATGAAATCGGATGACGTCATTTTTCCGGTAGCCGCATCGCCATTGTGATACGAGTTGAGGTAGCCGAAACCCGTGAAGCCATCCACCTGCTGCTGATCGGGGAGCGTGCCGGTAGCAGGTGCATTGCCGAAGGCCGTGCCTTCTGCCGTCCAGCCGGCGAAGCCATTTTCAAAATCGGCAAAAAGATTTCCCCGGACGTGGTTGCCCGTCAGCAGGTTGTCGGCGGCGTCCAGCGTGAATGTGGACCCATCAAAATCACCGACCCAGTATTGCATCCGGTTGGGCCCCATTCCACAGGTCATTACCCATTTCATGTTGTTGGGGTCGCCGTTGAGCGGCAATTGGAAAAGGTCGGGAACTTCCCAGACTTCCCGCTTGGCGCCCCGGTCGTTAAAAATGCTTTCCAGCGTCCAATTTTTCAGGTTTTCAGAGGAAAAAATCTCGATAGAACGATTTATCGGTTTGGTGACGACCATCACCCAGCGCCCGGTTTGTTCGTGCCAGAAAACCTGCGGGTCGCGGAAGTCGGGGCCATTGTAGGGGATGACCGGATTGTTTTGATAATATTGAAAATTCACATGGTTCAGGCTGACCGAAATCGCCTGCTGCTGAATGCCCGTCGAGTTTAGATTCAGGGTGTAAACGGCAACCATAGCCGTGTCTTCTTCCGTATTAAAACCTGCGGTATTCTGCTCGTCCACCACTACGCAGCCGGACCAGTTTCCAAAGCCGCCGGGAGTGCCGTTGAGGGCATTGGTATTGAGTTGCGTCCAATGCACGAGGTCGTCGGAAGTGAAATGCCCCCAGTAAAACAGGTGGTATTTTCCATCGTATTTGATCGGTCCATTGGGGTCGCCCATGAAGCCAAACTGGGGCGAAACGTGGAATTGCGGGCGGTAGGGCTCGGTATAGCTCTGTGCTTTCGCCGGCTCACCAAAAATAAAAGAGAGCAACAGCAGGGTGGCTGTTTTGGCCAATAACTCAAATCGAATACATCCAGATGATGTCATAATTAAGATTTTTTAAAGGAAATCGGATAAAGTGAAATCTGCACCTATCTTTATTGCCTGATTATTTTTTTTACCGCCGTCTCCCCTTCATGCCGTATCGTCAAAAAATAGACCCCGGGAACCGGGAATACCGACTTTGAAAATTTCAAGCGCTGCTGTTGGGATTGTACGGTTTTCCGGTAAAAAACCTTTCCGTTTGCATCGTATATCTGTACATCCATTTTTTGCCAATTCTCCGGCACTTCAACCGTTAATTCCTCGCTGATAACCGGGTTTGGGAACACAAGAATATCCTGATCCTGGTGAACGTGCATGGTCGGCACAAAATCGGCTTTGCCTATTTCCCAAATGTCCATATTTACGATTTCAGCGCTGCCGCCGAGGGTGAATATTTCCATGCCATTGCTTGTGCCGGCTGGGAATATCTGATTGCTCATCATGGTTTTGCCGCCATTGCCGAATATTTCAATGGATGAATTATCCACCAAAATATGCAGTTGGATTTGCCCGTTTCCCAGCTGTAGCGTGGCTTTTTGGAGCATGGCAAAAATGGCATTATCCGTCAATTCACCCGAATTGCTCCGGTCGAAAAGGAGCGTTTCGGAAGCAATATCATACGTTAAAACCGTCTCGTCGCCGTTGCTGCCTTTCCTGAATATAAAGCCGATCTGGTCGGCCGTGCCGACATTTATAGTGGCTTCAATCTCATACGTTTGATATTGCAAAGCATCAAAAACCGGCTTGATATCGCTGATTGCCGCATTTTGAAAATGCGTGTTGCCCAGGCGCAACGCCTGCAATTCTTCGACGGGATTTTGCGTCAAAATAAGATTGCCATTGGCGGAAGCCAAACCAACCGTTCTCGGCACGGACATCATGCCCCGCCAAGGCGCAGTCGGGACCTGTGCGGCATAATCCCAATTATTCATCCATGCCAGCCATATTCTCCTGCCGTCTGCCGCCGGAATATCGGAATAGGATTGCGCGGCATAAAAGTCTTTTCCATAATCTACTTGATCATAAGTGCCATTTTTTTGCGGCTGGTTGCTTTGTATGATATGGTCAATATTGAGGTGTCCCCAGCCACCGGTCACGCTGTCCACAATTTCGATAAATGCTGTTTGACCGATATAATTTTCAACGTTCCAGTTATCCCATTTTAACGTTTCGGCGTTGCTGCCGGTGCTTTGCGCAATGGTTTGGCCGTTGATTTTCAGCCGGATAAATGTACCGTTGGGGTGATTGCCGCCGCCAATCAGAAAGCTAATGTATTGGCTATCAATGGTAAATGTGGCAGAGGTTAATTTACCTTGCGGAGCGTCGCCGCCGAGGAACGAATTAATCAACCTGGTGCCTAAATATCCGGTGACTGCCTGTTGATTGGGCAAGGCGCCCATTGCCGGGGCGCTTCCAAAGGCATTTCCGGCAACCGTCCAACCCGAATAATTGCCGTCTTCAAAATCATCAAGAATAGCACCATTGGGTGGCAATGCCTGCGACATGGATTGGTCAGACTGAAAAATATGGTCAACCTGGATATGACCAAATCCGCCGGTAGCATTGTCCACTATTTTTATTTGCGCCATTTGGCCTAAGAAATTCTGCGTGTTCCAGGTCGTCCATTTGAGATATTCATCGTTTTGCCCAGTCGTGGTAAATTTCGTTTGACCGTTGACTATCAATTGGATGTTTGCATTAGCTAAATTATTTCCGCCACCTATTTTGAAATTGATATAGTTATGGGTAATGGTAAAATTGGGCGAGACAAGCATGCCTGTTGCCGGGTCGCCACCATAAAAAGAATTGGCTATTCCATTGCCAAAAAAACCGCTCACCGGCAGTTGATTTGGCAATGAACCGGCTGCTGGCGCCGTGCCAAACGCCGTGCCTGTTGCCGTCCAAGTGCCATATCCATTTTCAAAATCCGCGAGCAAAATGCCCGGCGGCAATTGGTCTGCCGTCTGCGCCGGATATTTATCGGCGGTAAATAGATTGCCGTCAAAATCGCCGGTGAAATATTGCCCCAAACCGGGCCCAATGCTCACTTGCAGCACCCATTTTATATTGGACGTGTCGCCGTCCACCGGCAGCGGGAAAAAATCGGGACATTCCCAGGCCCCGTCCAGGTTGCCCACTTCTCCGAAGTCTTGCAGGAATTGCCAGTTTTTTAAATCGGGCGATTTGTAAAACCGTATGCGGTGCTTGGAAGACAATGCGACAACCATTATCCATTGCTGGCTTGGCTCGTGCCAAATTACTTTCGGGTCTCGAAAATCATCGTTGAATAAATTTAAAACCGGGTTGCCACTATAATTTGTCCAGGTGCGCCCTTTGTCGTTGCTGTATGCCACATATTGACGCTGTATGTTACTTGCTGCCGTATAGATGGCCACCATAGGCGGCTGATTATCGATGCCAAAACCGCTGGTATTGTTCCAATCCACGACGACGCTGCCGGAAAAAGCAAGTATATTTCCATAGACCGGAATGGCGACGGGTAATTGCTCCCAATTCACCAAATCCGTGCTCACGGCGTGCCCCCAACTCATATTTCCCCATTGTGAGCCGAGGGGATTGTATTGGTAAAACAGGTGGTATTCGCCTTCAAAATATACCAGCCCGTTGGGGTCGTTGAGCCAATTTTTTTCGGGCGTAAAATGAAATGCCGGACGATATAACTCATTGTAATTTTGGGAAAATATAACCCAGGTTTGCACGAGACATATTGTAAGGAAGAATGCTTTTTTCATGGTTGAATTTATTTTTCTGATTTCTCTTTAAAAAACCTCGCCTTCTCATTATTCAAAAGCACCACCACCCGCCGCTCGGCCCCTGCCTGCACCGCCAATATTTGCCGTACCTCTCCTTTCACAAATAAGCCCGACGCCCGGTTGTCTATTCGCTCGAAACGACCTCCGCCGGCGTTCAGCAACACGTGCCCAAAGCTGGCGTCAAGCCTAGAAAATTGCGGCATAAAACCGCTGTCATTGCCGCCGAGCAACAGGTCTTTTTTGCCGTCGCCGTTCAGATCTTCACACAAAATGCCGTGGACGCTCGAAAGCTGCGCCTCGGCGGGAAGCGCCTGAACAGACCAGCCCCCCTTGCCGTCGTTGAGGGCGATTGCCGAAGAAAAATAATTGCCTTCCAGCACGAGCGCCTTGTCCAGCACCTCCGCAGGGAACAGTTCTTGTATGGACTTTTTGGCAAAATCAGCGTGTTTCAGGTTTTGCTTTTTCAAGCCGGGCAACTGCGCCGTCAGTTCTTTTTTCAGCGCAATAGTCACGTCCCTGCCCCCGATGTGGCGGGTCAGTATTTGTTCAACCGCTCCGTTGTCGTCGAAATCGCTGACCCAAAGTTTGGCGGGCTGCTCTTTCGTGCCGGTGAAGTAGAAGTTTTCGCCCCGGTTACCCAAAATCAAATCCTGGTCGCCGTCGCCGTCCAGGTCTTCGCTTTCGACGGCGTACCACCAGCCTTTTAGAGCGGTGAGCGCGGGAGAGCGGGAGAGGGTGAGCTTATTCGCTTGAATTTCAAAGATTTGCGGACCTGCCCATTCACCGACGACGACCAATTCAGGGCGCTCGTCGCCGGTTATGTTGACCCATTTGGCGGCGGTGACCATGCCGAGGCGGGAGAAATCGGGCGCTGCCTGTTTTGCCACGTTTTTGAAATTGCCGCTGCCGTCATTTTGCAATAAAAAATGCTTGGGCGGCACACCGTACTTCCCCGGTACGCTGCGGCTGCCGACAAACAAATCGAGGTCGCCGTCTGCGTCAAAATCGAGCGGCACGACGACGGCAGCGTTGAAGCCGGTGGTCGGCAGTGCTTGGTCGTTTCTTGCAAAAAAACCCTTGCCGTCGTTGAGGTACAGCCTCGCATTGAGCAGGCGGGAACCCGTCGGGCGGTGGTTGCCGCCGGAGCCGACTGCCAAATCCGGGTCGCCGTCGCCGTCGGCGTCAAAAAAGGCGAGCGCCGTGTCTTCAAAATCTGCGTCTTTTTCAAAGGCCGGCTGGCGGGAGGGCTGAAAATCTCCGCCCGGCGCTTGCAGATAAAGTTGCCCCGGCTGGCCGCTTGCCCCACCGATAAAAATGTCTTCCAAACCATCGCCATTCACGTCGGCGGCTGCACCTCGTGCGCCTTCCCTCGACACTTTGCGGTACGCCAAACCCTCTTGGTAAAAATCAACAAAATCATCTTCCCGGTGAGCGGCAAAGGGGCTGGCAATTTCTTCAAATAGCACCTGCTTATTTGGTTGAAAATCAAATAGTCCGCTCGTTGCAATACCGGTTGCATTTTCCCGTGAAATCAGCAGAATGGTATCGGTGGGCGGGTTTTTCAAGACTGTCTTTTTCAGGTCGTGCCAGATGACTACGACCGAGTCCACCGCTGCATTTTGCCCCAGGCCAAACACCATTTTGTAGTCCACCGACGACTGATAACCACGGGTAGGCATGAGTTGGCAATTTAATATTTGAGCGCCTTGATGCACAAAAACCTTCGAGCCGACGGCGAAGGTGTTTTGCCCGTTGCCCTTGAGTTGCAGGGTAAGGAAGTGGTTTTTCAGCAGCTCCTGCGAGCGGTTTCGGTAGAGAAAAGCCTCTTGGTTCACGTTGTTGACGACGAGGTCGAGGTCGCCGTCGTTGTCGAGGTCGGCATACGCTGCGCCGTTGGCAAAATTAGGCGCATCGAAGCCCCATGCCATGCCGACATCTTCAAAAGTGGGCGCCTGTCCCGAACCTTTGGTGCCGCCCCGGTTGCGGAAGGCTTTGTCAGGAAGCGGCACGGAAGGCGCTTTGCCGACAAGGCTCATGAAAGGCTCTTTTATGCCGGTCTGCTGCATCTTTTGAATTAACTCTTGGGCAAAAAAGTCGGTAAAGTCCTGGTCAGCAACGTCTTGAAGGATGCCATTGCAAACGTAAATGTCTCGCCAGCCGTCGTTGTCCATGTCGAAAAGCAGCGCGCCCCAGCTCCAGTCGGTGGCTGCGACGCCGCTGAAATGGGCTGTTTCGGTGAACACGCCGCCACCCGTCGAAGCAGCCTGAACCGGGGTGAAAATTTGCAGGCAGTTCTGCATGTATTGATGATAAAAACCCCGCTTGATCTTGAGGTCGGAGAGGCTGTAGCTGTCGAATTGTGTGGTGGTTTTCAGGCGCAGGTCGTCGCCGGGCAGCATTTCGGTGACGAAAATATCGGGGTAGCCGTCGTTGTTCACGTCCGCCATGTCTGCGCCCATACTTGCCTGGGGCAAGTGCTGCATCCATTTTTCGATTTCCTCCCGGAAAGTGCCGTCGCCGTTGTTGAGGTAGAGGTAGTCCCGCTCGTAAAAATCGTTGGAAATATAGAGGTCGGGCAGGTGGTCGCCATTGATGTCGCCGACGGTGATGCCCAATCCAAAGCCGATAAGGCTGCCGTAAATGCCTGCTTGCCGGGTTACATCGGTGAATTTCACCTTCCCGTTCCCGCCGGGCGGGGAATCGTTTCGCAGGAGTTTGTCGCCGCCGCCTTTCAGAAATTCCGGCACTTGCCAATCTGCTGCATATCGTTCCCGGTCGCTGCTATAATTCAACTTATTAACAGGCATAAAGCTGTTGTTGAGAATATAGCAATCGAGGTCGCCGTCGAGGTCGTAGTCAAAAAAGGCAGCGTGGGTGGTGTAGCCTGTTTCGTCCAAGCCATATTCGGCTGCTTTTTCCGTAAAAGTGAGGTCGTGGTTATTGATAAATAATTCCTTCGTGCGGTCAGATTCTTTGACATATCCGGCATTGCAAACAAATATATCGAGCCAGCCGTCGGCATTAATGTCCGCCATAACGACGCCGGTGCTCCAGACTTTCGAGCCGCCAACGCCCGCTTTTTCCGTAATATCTTCAAATTGGAAATTTCCTTTGTTAAGGTACAGGCGATTTTTGCCCATGTTGGAGGTGAAAAAAATATCGGTCAGCCCGTCGTTGTTGATGTCGCCGAGGGCGACGCCACCGCCATTGTAGAAATTGCGGTAGTTGAAAATATTGAAGTCTTCCGTGTTTTCAACGGTATTGACGAAGTCAATGCCGGAGTGGGCGGCGGGGATTTTTTCGAATAATGGCGGGGATTTCTGCCCGGTTTGGCAGGCGGAGAGGAAGTAAAAAGAGAAAAAAGAAAAGTATAAAGTGCGAGACATAGTAAAGGAGAAATTATTACCGTTAATTTAAAACCGCACGTATTTTTCCGAAAAAATGCCGTCTTATTTTATGCACTTGATTAATAACCGGAAGAATTATAGCCTCCGTTTTTGCGCCTAACTAAAGGAAAGGAAGCAATTGAAGAGCGGTGATTATGGGAAAATTTTTCCCATAAAAATCATCTGTATTTATTGAGGAAGGTGCAAAAGATAAGTTATGAAGTTGCCGGGCAAATGCCCGGCAACTTCATAACTTATCTTTAGCCTATTTCGTTGAAAGATAACTGATCGTATTCTTCGTCAGCCTGTCAATATTCCCCTGATGCACGTTCAGTCCTTCCGGATTGATTGTGCCCTGGTTGTTTTGATTGTACTCGATGCCGCCGATGCCCTGAAAAATGGCAGTGCCCTGGAACTCACTATTAGGTTTCAACTCCATGATTCCTGTCATGAAGTAGTCGTTGATGCCACCCCAAGTGCCCAGCCATTCTGCGTTATTCCTGGAAGTGAACGCATTGTAAACATTCGGATTTTCGTTAAAACCCACGGTCGGGTCAATGGGGACACCCAACATATCCACCATGTATTCCGGTACTTTTTCAATCACGTAGTTGTGGTCTTCCCGCCAGCCTGGGCCAAGCACCGGAAATTCCTTCCGACCGTCCACATTGTTCATTGGGATGCCCGCATAAATGGGGTGAACGCTCTGGTCGTGCGTCTTGGCAATGTTCGTGTTGATCGTCCAGGTGTCGCCATTTTCGAAACCGCCACCGCCGCCGATGACTCGGGAGTATTGATCCGTAATGCGTCCCAAGTCCCAGAGATATTGATTGGCGTAGCCGGCGAGGTAGAGGTTTCCGCCTGCTTTGTACCAGTTTTTAATGGCATTCAGCACGTCCGGGTCTTGCGAGTCGGCGGGCAATTGGAACGCATCGTTGCGGTCGTAGTAGAACCATAAAACCTTGTACTGGCTTAAGTCAACCGTGCCGTTTTTGATGTCCTGGAAAGAGACATATTTTGCCACATCCTCGGCATAATTGGCAAAAAACCAATCGGCGGCTGCCTTCACGTCGTCTTCTTCGATGCCCTGACGGGTGGGGGCGTCGCTCAAAAAGCCGGTGATGCAGCGGACACTGGCGGTCACCGTCCAGTTGCTGAACAGGTTGCCGTTGACCAAGGTGTAAGTGACCGGAACCGAGAGATTGACCACCTCGCCGGAGGCAGGTTTCGTCGCATTGCCCGCAGAAACAGCGAGCATTGGCGTGACAGCGGACAAGTTGGTGCCGCAGGGGAACGTGACATTGACCGTGCGTTTTTCCTCGTCAATGATGACTTCTTCTGCGCCGGGCGCGATGAAGTCGGTGATGAGCAGGGTTTTGTTCGGGTCAATGTCCAAATCGGTGCCTGCAAGCAAGTCGTCTTTGCAGGCGCTGAAGCTGATGGCCAAAGCGAAAAGCGCCAGGGCAATCATGCTGCGGTAATGCGCAAGGATATTTTTCATCATGATGAATTAAAAATTTGGGAGAACCGCCTTTGCGAAAGGCTTAAACTTTCGGAAAGACGGCTCTCGAAGAAGAATTTTCAGGTTCGTGCAGCGGGGGTTTTTAGTACCCCGGATTTTGCTGGTAAAGCCCTGCCGAAAGATTGATTTGCGTCTGCGGGATGGGCATGTATTCGTTTTTGCCGGCCTGGAAATTGGCATCGTTCAGGTACGGACGCCGGGTGCGCTCGACCGAGAGATAGCCGTCCAGCCACTGCTTCGCAATTCCCCAGCGCACCAGGTCAAAAAAGCGGTGCCCTTCCAAGCCCAACTCCAAGCGGCGCTCGAAACGCAGCGCCTGCCGTGCATGGTCTTGCGAAGCAAAAGCCGCGTAAGGCTGCACATTGTAAATGCCGGCGCCATTCAAACGACCCACGCTGTTGGCGGCACGGTCACGGATTTGATTGATAATCGGCAAGGCTTCGCTCTGCCTGCCCAACTCGATGAGCGCCTCGGCTTTCCACAACAGCACGTCCGCGTAGCGGATGAGCACGTCGTTTTTGGAGGTAATGGTGAACGGACCGTTCGCCGCCCGGCAGGGGCAATCGGGGTGCTCCAGTTCTTTCATCGAAGCGTAGTTGCCATAGGTGGCAGGGTCACGTGCCCAAGAGTCGCCTTGAGCGATGTAGGAAGGGTCGTACTTGAACGGCTTGCCTTGCTGCACCACCGTGTGGTCGAGGCGGGGGTCAACCGGGTCGGCGGCGGCGATGTAATTAGCATCGTTGTAGGTGTCCAACAGCGGCAGTCCGTCCGCGCCGGTTTTGAAAGAATTGACAAAATTCTGGGTCGGCACATGGAAGCCGCAGCAGCCAAATTCCGCCGATTGCGGGTAGTTCAGCGCCGACGCCCAGGTGCCACGACCGTCGGGTGAGCCGTCGTTAATCGAACGTTGAATGGCAAAAACCGACTCCTTTCCATTCTCGAATTCGTATAGGAAATTTTCGGCAAAATCGCCTTGCAAACCATACTTGCCGGAGCCTTCAATTTGCGTCACGAGGCTCACCACTTCCTCCAATTTGGCAGCGTCCACCCTCGTCACCTGATTTTGGTCGTTCTGCTCGTAGGCTTGATACAACAGCGTTTTGGCTAAATAAGCCATTGCCGTGTACTTGTTTGCCCTGCCCACCTGGCTTTGCGTTTCGGGCAAATTGGCAACGCCAAACCGAAACTCGTCGGCGATTTTCGTCCACAGCTCCTGGTCGGTCAAGTCCACGTTGGAGACCTTCAGAATGTCTTCGACCGCCACGTTTTCATCAATGTATGGAACGCGCTTGAAGTGGATTTTCAGGTCAAAATAGGAATGCCCCCGCAGGAAACGCAGCTCCGCTTCCCGCGCTTTTTTCAGGGGATATTGCGCTTCGGTCACTTGGTTCAAAACCGCAAGCGCCGTATTGCAGCGGGAAATACCAGTGAATTGGCGCTCCCATTTTTTGTTGTTCAAATCAATCAAATCCGGCGGAAAAGTGGACATGTCCGCAACCAGCGGTGTGTAAACAGACAGGGCGTGGTAGGCGAAAATATCGCCGGCGCCGTTGCCACCTTTGTGAGCGTCGCCGGCCCGCAGGTTGCCGGTCGTCCAGAGGTAGTTGGGCGCAGTGTAGTGGTCGTTGCCGAGCCAGGAATAGGCGGCAATCACCAGCCCATCAATGTTTTCGATGTTGATAACCTGGCCTTCGCTCAAAACGCCCTTGGGCGTTTCTTCGAGGAAATCCTTGCAGCTTGCAAAGCCGAAGGCGAGCAGCGTCAGGAGGAGTAGTTTATGAATGAATTTCATTGTCTTTTTTTTAAAAAATTAAAAGGTTACGTCCACGCCAATCGTGTACCGCCGAGGCACCGGGAAGGTAGCATTCGGCGTCTCCGGGTCTTGCGCCACCGTTTCGCTGGGCTTGATGGTGAACAGGTTTTGCGCGTGCATATAAATCCTTGCGCCGTTCATCCGCAGCTTTTGCAGTTGGTCGGCGCCGAGCGTGTAGCCCAGCGTCAAGTTGCGCAGCTTGAGGTAGTCGGCAGGTTCCCAAAAATAGGTAGACTGGCGAGCCTCGTTGTTGTTATCAATCCTGGTCAAAGCGGGAATGGTCGAGCCGGTGTTTTGCGGCGTCCACGCATCCAGCGTCCGCTGCCCGTAGTTCGAGCCGACGTTGACGGAGGTGAAATCGGTGAAGACTTTGTAGCCATTCCTGATTTGACCGCCGGAAACGCCCTGGAAAAACAGATTCAGGTCGAAAGCTTTGTAGCCGACCGTGAAGTTTGCGCCGTAGATGAAATCGGGATTGTCGAAAATGGCGATGTAGTCCTGGTCTTTGTCGTCAATAACACCGTCCTCGTTCAGGTCTTTCCAGCGAATGCGACCCGGCGCGGCGCCAGTTTGGCTGGCATGGGCATCCACGTCTGCCTGGCTTTGGAACAAGCCGTCGGCGACAAAACCATAGACCGAATTGACCGAATGACCGAGAATGGTCTGATCCTGCCCATTGCCGGGGAACGAGTTGATAACCTCCTGCGGCAAATCCAAGACCTCGTTTTTGGCGGTGGACAGGTTGGCGGAAATGTCGAGGCGAATATCGTCGCCGATCCGGGTTTGGTAGCCGAGCACAAATTCCCAGCCCCAGTTGGCCACAGTGCCGCCGTTCACAATCCGTTGAGCGCCTTCACCTTGCGTTGCCAGCGGGCGGGTGGCGGTCAGGATGTCACGGGTTTCTTTTTGAAAATAATCCACGCTGCCGTAGAGCTTGAAATCCAACAGGCTGAAATCCAGACCTGCGTTGTATTGCTCGGAAGTTTCCCATTTAAGGTCGGGGTTGGCGCTCTGCGTGCGGGCAAAACCGGAAGGTAGTTGCCCCTCGTTGATGCCGCCGATGTCATAAGCAGTGCCGTTGTCTTGCAGCGTGGTGAACAGCGATTGCGTGGCATAGCGAGGCTCGTAAATAGCGATTGCGGCGAGCGAACTGATTTGCTGGTTGCCGTTCAAGCCCCAGCTTCCCCGGAGTTTCAGGTCGGAAACCAGGCTGGAATTTTTCAGGAAAGCCTCCTGACTAATCCTCCAACCCACTGACAAGGCGGGGAATATGCCCCAACGGTTGTTTGCGCCAAAGCGCGAAGAACCGTCCCGGCGCACCGTGCCCGACAGCAGGTATTTGTCGGCAAAAACGTAGTTGGCTTTGCCGAAATAAGACAGCAGCGACCAGCTATCGCCGGCACCCCGTGCGAACTGGCTGCCGGTGGCTTGCGACAGGAAAGCGAAGTCCCGGTCTTGCGCAGCGAAGCCTTCGGCGATGCCCTCAAAGGACTCGCCTTTGAACTTGATCGCCTCCGTGCCTGCCAGCAAATCGAGGGCGTGCTTGCCCGACAAATTGACTTTGTAGTTGGCGGTGTTCGACCAGACCCAGTTGCCGTAGCGGTTGTTAAACGTGCTCAGCCTGTCCTCAAAATTGAGGCTGCCCGCCACGAAAGATTTGCGGAAGTTCCTGTTGTAGAAGAAGTTGTAATCCACGCCGAAACTCGATTTGAGCGTCAGGTTTTGCACGGGCGACCATTCGAGGAAGACATTGCCGAGCAGGCGGTTGAAGTTGGACACGTTGTCCTTGTTCATTTCCAGCAGGCGCACCGGGTTGTCCCGGTCGGTGATGCCGCCCGTGGGGCCGCCCCAGCCCAAGCCGTCGGCGGTGCGAACCGGCACAATGGTTTGCTGCTCGATAGACAAGCCCATGGCACCTTCGGCGATGTCGTTCGCCTGGTTTGCCTGCTGGTTGGTAGCGGTGAAGTTTTGCCCGATTTTCAGCTTGCCGGGAATGAGCGCATAGTCCGTGTTGATGCGAAACGAGAACCGCTCGAACTCCGAATGTTTGATGATGCCCTGGTGGTTGTAATAGCTGCCCGACAAGATGTAATTCCCTCTGGAAGTACCGTTGGAAACGGACAGGTTGTAGTCCTGAATGAGCGCCGTTTGCTGGATCTCATTGAACCAGTCGGTGTTGGCGGGCTTCATGGTGCGGTTGCCGTCAATGTATTCGGGCAGCAAAACCTTGTTCAGCACCGGGTTGCTGAAGTCGCCGTTCCACTCGTATTGATACAGCGGGCTGGCTGCATTCGGGTTGGTTTGGTCGTTGACGGCGGCTTGCCAAATGGCGGTCGCACGTTGCCCGGTGTTGAGCGGGTTCACGTCGAAAGTGTAGTCTTCCGTGGAAACGTTGGCTTTCAGGTTGACCCGCATGGCGCCAGCCTTGCCTTTTTTTGTGGTGATAATGATGACGCCGTTGGCTGCCCGTGAGCCGTAAATGCTGGCGGAAGCGGCATCCCGCAACACCTGCAGCGACTCGATATCGTTCGGGTTCAACTCGTGCATCCCCGACAAAGTCGGCACTCCGTCAATCACGTACAGCGGGTCGTTGAAGCCGAGCCTGCCCAGGCCTACGCCTCGGATGCGCACCCCCACCGTCGAGTTCGGGTTGCCGTTGGTGAAAACCTGAACGCCGGGTATCCTGCCTTGCAGGTTGCGCATAATGTTGCCGGAAGGCAGCGTGGCAACTTCCTGCACGTCCACGGCTGTCACCGCCCCGGTCAGGTCGGCTTTGCGTTGGGTGGTGTAGCCGGTGACGACGACTTCGTCGAGGATGCTACCCGCTTCGAGGGGCACCGCCACGTTCTGTAGTCCGGCAATGGACACGACTGCGGATTTGTAACCCGTGTAGGAAATGCTCAACGTCGCCGTCTCGTCCGGCACTTCGAGCGAAAAAGCTCCACTGATATCGGTGATGGTTCCGGTGGTCGTCCCCTTCACGAGGATGGTCGCCCCGATGAGCGGGTCGCTTGTTTCCGCATCCGTGACCGTTCCTCTGACGGTTCGCTGGGCAAAAGCGAACTGCCCGGAAAGGAGCAGAGCGAAAAGTGATAGTAATTTGAATTTCATGTTGTTACGTTTTGAATGACAGATTTGTAATGTTTTAGATGTTATAGGGCCTAAAGTAGAGTGGCATATAAACAGGGTTGTGTTTGATTCAACCTCGCTACCTGCCTGCATTATTTCCAAATGCTTTTTAAAGAATATGCGTCGCCATTCAATACTTTCACCTTCCCCTTCCACGCATATATTTTCACCTGATTAAAATTCTCGCCCGGAAAAAATATATCCGTCAAAACTGTAGTCCCGTCGTCGGCAAAAAGCTCAGCCGAAGCCACGTCGAAAAACAGGTGAAAACGAACCGTCTTGTCTTTGGAAAAGCGAGGAGCGACGTGGGGTTTAGCGCCGAATTTATCGGAAAAAGAAAGGTGGCCCGCCTTCGTGCGGTCGCTGTAAAACTGCTTGGCGGCGGCGTCGAAACCGATGCGGTATTGCTCGCCTTTTGCATTTGAAAGCGCTACGCCGAAATCGGCAGGCACACCCGCTTCATATTCAAATTCCAATATCAATTCCATTTGTACCGGGGAAAAACCAAGCTGCGGTGTCAGGTCTAGAACGCCCGCTACTGCTGCACGTTCGATTTTATGAGAAGCCGTGCGAAGCGCCTGCAATTCCTTCACCGGCTGGGTAAAAATGCGGTAGCCTTCGCTGGTTTTTTTTAGCATTAATTCTCTCGGCAAGGTGGTGGCGCTGCGCCATGTTTCGGTGGGCACGACCGTGGCATAGTCCCAGTTACTCATCCAGCCAATAAACAGGCGACGACCGTCATCTTTGGGAATATCCGACCAGGTGACGCCTGCATAATTGTCCCGCCCATAATCCAGCCAAACGGCTTTTCCGTCTTTTACCAACGGTTCAAAAGCGGCATCGAGCGTGAAGTTTTTACCGTTGAAATCGCCGACGAAATATTGCGTGCCGGAGCCGCCGTTTGCCCCGCCCGGATTCAGGCTTTGCAGCAACACCCACTTCTTTTCACCCGTTCCTTCGACGGTTATCGGAAACATATCGGGGCATTCCCAGACGCCGCCGTGTGCGCCATACTCCTTGCCCCAATCGCTTAAATGCGTCCACGATTTTAAGTCTTTCGAGCCATATAATTTAATATGGTCAAAAGCCGCAAACACCATTACCCATTGATTGGAAGCGTCGTCCCAGATTACTTTCGGGTCGCGAAAATCACGGATATTTCCTGGGTTGGGTACCACGGGGTTGCCTTCGTATTTTGTCCAGCTACGGCCCCGGTCATTGCTGTAAGCGATACTTTGGTATTGATAATCTTGGCGGCCGGCTTTCTCCCCTGCCATATCGTGGTGGGTAAAAATGGCAATGATGGGCGGTTGGGCATTTTCTCCCAAACCGCTCGTGTTTTTCCAGTCCACCACAGCGCTGCCGCTAAAAATAAAACCCAGCGAATCCGGGTATAGTGCGATGGGCAAATGCTGCCAGTGTACCATATCAGTACTCACGGCGTGCCCCCAGTGCATCGGCCCCCAAACCGTGCTGTCGGGGTAGTATTGGTAAAACAGGTGGTATTCGCCTTCATAAAAGAACATGCCGTTCGGGTCGTTCATCCAATTTGCTTCGGGCGAAAAATGGAACTGGGAACGGTGCTGCTCGTTGTAACTTGATGCTGTATCTGTTTTGCCTGACTGTGCCCACCTGTGTTCCTGACAGGAGCAAATCAGGCTGCCGAGGAAGAGCGCTGTGAGGATAGTCAATAGTTTATTCATGTATCCGAGGTTATTTTAAGTTTGCTGAAATGACTTTGAATTCATAATTGCCAGTATTTCCGGCAAGTCTATTTTCGGTGTGCCGCCCTGTTTCGTCGCCACCAGCGCTCCGACGGCACTGGCGAATACGAGGCAATCCCGTGTGCTTTCACCTTTCAAAAACCGGCTCAGAAAAGCCGCTAAAAAGGAATCGCCACTGCCGATGGTATCCTGCACGTTTACCCGGAATCCCGGCTGCTCATAGTAGCCTGTTTCATCCAGACAAGCCGCGCCATGCCTGCCTTTCGTGAGGATGACCAGATCGAGACTGAATTCGTTTTTGATGTATTCCAATTGCGCTTTTTCAGTGCCGGAAATGCCCAGCCATTCTCCGATCAGCGTAAGCTCCTCATCGTTCATTTTCACGATGTCGGCTTTTCCCAAGAATTCCTCCACGAGTGGTTTGGAATAAAAGGGTGTTCGCAAGTTGACATCGAATACCCGGATGTTTGCCAGGTCGACATATTCGAGCAGGGTTCTTTTATTGCGTTCTGTCCGGCAGGCGAGGCTGCCGAATATCAATGCGCCGGCATTTTTCACGAAGTCTTTCACCTTATCATCGGGATGGATATAGTCCCATGCGACCGGGCTGACGATTTCGTAGGACGGCGAGCCATTTTTGTCAAGTGCCACGTTGACGATGCCGGTCGGGAAGGTGTTGTCCGTTTGAATCAATTCGACAGAAACGCCGATGTTTTCCAAAAAACGCTTGAGTTCCTTGCCCAAATCATCATCACCTGTTTTGCTGATCATTTTGGATTCCAGACCCAGTTGGTTGGCGTGAAACGCGACATTCATGGGGGCACCGCCTGCTTTACGCCCGGTCGGCAGCACATCCCAAAGGATTTCTCCAAAGCATATAATCGCAGGATTCGACATGATTCTTGTTTTTAAACAGCGTTTTTGAAATGCATTTCCTAACCCTGTTCGAACTACAGGTATGTCTGGACTATTTTTTAAAAGCCAATTGCTTTTCCATATCCTCCAGCGAGACCTGTTTCGTCTCCGGCATCATGCGCCAGACCCAAATCAATTGAAGCAGCATCATAAAAGCGAAGATGGAAAACACGGTCGCTGCTCCGATTGTAGTGAACAACACCGGCACTAAGGATGGAATGGCTGCTGCCAATACCCAGTGAACGGAGCTTCCGAAAGCCTGTCCGTTTGCCCGCAAATGATTGGGAAAAATTTCCGAGATGAACACCCAGATGACGGTTCCCTGTCCGATGGCATGCGATGCAATAAACAGGAACAGGAAAACCGGCACGGCCATACCCTTTATGCCCAGGGCAAAAGTGGCGGCCACCAGGGACAATGACACGATGTAGCCCACTGAGCCGATTAACATCAGCTGCTTCCTTCCAAACCGGTCGATCAGCGACAAGCCGATGAGCGTGAAAATGAGGTTGGTGACACCGATGCCTACGCTGCTCAGAAGCGCCGAACTTTTTTCCAGGCCTGCTATTTCGAAGATGCGGGGAGCGTAGTACAAAAAGGCGTTGATGCCTGAAAACTGGTTGAAAAATGCCACCAGAAAGGCCAGCATCAACGGGAAGCGGTATTTTTTGCTGAAAATAGTTTCGCTTTTATCTGTTGTCTCATGGTCGGCCAGGATGCCTTGCACTGCTGCCTCCACGTCCATGCCGGGGTCAATCAAACGAAGCGTCTTGAGGGCGGAACTGCGGTCCCCTTTTTTTACCAACAACCACCGGGGACTTTCCGGTACCGTGAAAACCATCAACGTATATATAAAAGCCGGAAATGCTTGTATGCCAAGCATCCATCGCCAGGCGTTTTCGCCGATACCGCTCAGGAGGAAGTTGGAAAGGAAGGCAAGGAGGATACCGAAAACGATGTTGAACTGATAAAGCGCTACAAGTTTCCCCCGGTTCCGGGCGGGCGCTATTTCGGAAATGTATGCGGGTGCTGCTATCGTAGACGCACCGATTCCAAGCCCGCCCAGGAATCTGAAAAAAGCGAACACCCAGGGATCGCCCGCCAGTGCGGAACCGAGCGCCGACACCAAATAGAGCATGCCAATCCAGATGAGGGTCTTTTTACGGCCTATTGTATCAGTGGGAATACCGCCGAATATAGCACCGATCACGGTTCCCCAGAGGGCAGAGGCCATTACGACAAAGCCGTGGAAGAATTCTCCTTTTTGCCAGAGTGCCTGAAGAGAGAGGTCGGCGCCTGAAATTACGACTGTGTCAAATCCAAATAAGAAACCAGCGAATGCAACAGTTACAGACCAGAATAAAATCTTGCGATGATTCATGTACACCTTTTTTAGTATCGCAAAACTAGAGCGAGACCAAACCACAGGGCTTCACGATCATTCCAAAGTATCTCTAAATATGTTGCAAGGGGGGAAATGCTTTAAGGTACTGTAAATCAATAAGTTGGACTTGTTCTTAAAAGACGGGATAAAGATTGTGTCTTAAATATTGTTGCAGGAATCTTGAGAATTGTTTCACTATTCCTTCTTCCTGAACGCCGTTGGCGGCACGCCGTACCTCGAACGGAACACGGTCGAAAAATAATCCGGAGAAGAGTACCCCACTTTGTAAGCAATGTCCGCTACGGGCAGATTACCTTCCAACAGCATTTCTTCCGCTTTTCTCAAGCGGATATTCTGAATGTAGTCACTGATGCTCTCGCCGAGCAGGGCATTCACTTTGCGGTACAGCTGCGACCTGGACAGACCGAATTCCTGGCAGAGGTCGGCTACCTGGAAATCCTGGCGGGCGTAATGCTTATCGATGTATACGACGAATTTTTGAATAAAATCCCGGTCGAGCGTAGAGATTGTTTCGGGCAATTTTATCGCCGGGGCCTCCGGGGCAAGCATCAAAAGTCGATTGCTGAAACTTTCCCGCAACACCTGGCGGTTGAGCAGCAATGATTTGATCTTTGCCAGTAAGTACTGAACGTTAAAGGGTTTGGTGATATACGAATCGGCGCCCGTTTCCGTACCTTCTATTTGCTGTTCCATCGTGCTTTGGGCAGAGAGCAAGATGATAGGGATGTGCGAGGTGCGGAGGTCGGATTTCAGGGTTCGGGCGATTTCCAGTCCGTTCATGCCTGGCAGCATGATATCGCAAATGATGAGGTCGGGAGTAGTTTCGAAGGCTTTTTTCAAACCCTCATTCCCCTCTGTAGCCTGTACGACCTGAAAGGTGCGGCTGAGTTTTTTTCTTAAGAAATATTGCAGGTCTTCATTGTCTTCGATAACAAGAACTTGCTGGGTGGCTACTGTGCTTTCATCTTCTACTTCGGAAGCGTCCGGTTCCATGCCCGAAGCGAGGAAAAATTCTTCGCTGGAGAGGTATTGAACCTGTCCCTGCACTATTTGCTCCTCCCGCAGGTGTTGCCTTCCCAACGGTAAAGAAACGGTAAAACGGCTGCCCTTGCCTTTCGAACTTTGAGCCGTGATATCACCGCAATGCAGCTCCACCAGCGATTTCGACAAAGAAAGCCCCAGCCCGGTGCCTGTCAACTGTTGTTCTTCACCCTGAAAAAAAGGTTCGAAAACATGTTTCACTTCCGTAGCGGTCATTCCTTTACCAGTGTCTTCAACAGTTAGTTTTACCTTGTTTTCAAAATTATCAACTGAAATAGAGAGGTGGATTTTGCCGCCATCGGAGGTATATTTGAAGGTATTGGACAGCAGGTTGAACAGTACTTTATCCATCATGCCTGCATCGAACCAAATTGGTAACCGCTCATGCCGGGTGATCAACTGAAAATCAATACCCCGGTTATGGGCCGTCTTGCCATAGGATTCCATGATGTTGCGGACGAAAGCGATCAAGTCATTTTCACTGGCGCGCAGCTTCAACTGCTGGCTTTCCACTTTGCGAAAATCCATGAGCTGGTTGACGAGCCGGAGCAGCCGGAAAGCGTTTTGCCGGATATGGCCGATACTTTGCTGCACATCCTTGCTGAGTATTTTTGAAGGCAGCAACTCCTCGGCAAAGCCCAAAATCAGTGTCAGCGGTGTGCGAAATTCGTGGCTGATATTGGTGAAAAAATCCACCTTAGCCTGGATGGCTTGCCTGACTTCTTCCGACATTTCAACGAGTTGCCGCTCATGTTCAAGTATCTCCTGGTTTTTCTTTTCAAGACTTTGGTAGGCAGCCTGTTTCGAACGCAGGGATATCCATAAAAACACGCCCAATACCAGCGCCAGCAGCAGACTGGATAACAACACGAAAATATAAACCCTTTGATTAGCGTAAATATTTTTCAATGTCTTCAACGCTTTCACCTGCTCATCAATACTTTCTTGCAAGCTGAACACTTTCTTCATTTGGTTGTGAAGGATACGGGCGTTGGTATGGTCGATGACGATGGTTTCGAGCGTATTTTCCTTTTTGAAGGGCAAGTTGATCAACACAGAAAGGGAGAGCCGAATCGCCTCCGCTCCGCCGGTCGGGTAAAGTATGGAAGCATCAAGAATATCATCTTCCACCGCCTGTATGCCACGACCCGTGCCAGGGATGCCGTCTATGCCGACGAATAGCATCTCTTTAGCCCGGCCCATATCCTGAGCTATTTTGTAGGCTGTTTCTGCAAGGAGGTCGGTGTGGCCGAAGATGGCGTTGGCTTCCGGGTGCTGGCGCAATATTTCAGGTAAAAATTTATTGATGTCGTCCAGCCCACCTTTAGTTTCCAGCGTAGCCACTACCTCGATGCCGGGAGTCGGGATAATGCCGTCCTGAAATCCCCGGTTGCGGGCAGCACCTGGTGAAATGGTTAGGGGCAAAAGGATTTCAATGACCTTTGCCTGTCCGTTCATGCGGTTGGCAACATAACGGCCCGCCGTTTTGCCAATTTCATAATTATTGGCTCCGATATAAGCGGTGTACAGTTCCGAGTCCGTCTTCCGGTCAATCAAAATTACAGGAATACCAGCCTTGTAAACTTCTTCGATGACAGCCGTCAGTGGCCTGGCTTCGTTAGGCGACACGAGCAGGATGTCAATGCCTTCCTCCACAAGTTGTTTTATCTGCTGCTCCTGTAATTCATTGTTACTCCCGGCAACTTTTATTTTAAAATCCAATTCAGGATGCAGGAGCAGTTCCCGCTGTATTTCACCATTCATGACGTCCCTCCAGGGGTCGTCACAGCATTGTGAGAAACCAATCCGGTAGGTTTTTAAAGTAGTATCCTGCTCGCAGCTTTGAACTGTGAAGAATAGCCCGCCAAACACGACGAATAAAATTATGTTCCCAAAAAACTTTTTCAAACGATTGGATTTTTCGGCAAGAACGTTCTAAATAGGCTCCCGCCATATGTTAAAATCATCTTCGGAAAAGCCCAATATTCGCATTATTAATAGTGTTTCAGGCTGATGACCCGAAAAAAAGTGTAAACAATTTTTCCCGCCCCCAATTCCAAGCCTGAAACACCACTAAATAACAAATAACAAAATCACCAACTAATCCGCCGTGAGAAATACATCACCACGCCCAGTATCACAAACAACCCGAGACTCCCGATCAGCAGGGCATAATCCTGTTGTTGGAGCACCACGAACAGGAAGCCATGAAGCAGGGTCAGTGCGCCGCTGATGAAGAGTGCCACGCGGCCCGAATTGAACAGCGCTTTGGCGTACATACCCGTAAGGCCAATGGTCATCGTCGCCGCGATCAGGTAGGCGTAATTGAAAGAAATATGCTCGGAAATGGCTACCAGCAAGGTGTAAAAGATCACCATTGCCAGCCCGATGAGTGCATATTGAAACGGGTGAATCCGGTTGGCCTGCCGCATTTCCACAAAAAAGACCGTCAGGAAAGTAAGGCCTATAAACAGAATCGCGTATTTCACCGAACGCGTGGATTTTTGGTAGTTATCCACCGGCATAATGAAATCGACGCCAAAAGCGCTTTCGCTGAACGACATATACTGGTCGCTGTTCCACTGCTGCGGGTAATTGCGGTTGAGGTTCAGTACCTTCCAGGAGGCATCAAAACCGGCGGCAGACACATTTTTTTCATCCGGCAAAAAAGCGCCCGTAAAACTCGGATCCGCCCAGGGCGAAGTCAGTTTCACCGTCGTTACTTTTCCGAGCGGCGTAAAAAACAGAGAACCCGAGCCTTTCAGCGCTACGTCGATCCGAAACCGGTGCGAAGCCGTGTCGGCCGGATTCAAAGGCAAGGCAACATTTATACCGCTGTTGATCATGCCCGGCACCGGAATTCCCGGTTCGAAAACCGCCTCCCGGTCGTCCCAAAGCAACTTCACCTGGTCTTCCAGGCCGCGCAGATCGGGTATAGCGAATTGCAGTACCGCTTTATTCCACAATATCTCTGCGTTCTGCGGAATCAGTTTTTCAGGCTGGAACTTGGAAAAAGAACCTTCCAGGGTTATTTTGGAACTATACAGGACGACATCAAAAATACCACGGTGCCGTTTTTCAGGGTTGACTGCACCATTTACAACGAGTTCGTCGGGCAGGAAAAACGTATATTTCGTTTCCCGCGCAATTTCCTTCCCGTCGGCAGCACGCTGCACGATCTGGTAGGGAATGGACAACACAGGACCGGCAAGCGACTGACTTTGCCCCCATTTGCTGCTCACTTCGGTAACCGCCTCCTGTTGCCGGTATTGCCGTTCATTAATGAGGCCGTCGATCATCGATGTCGGGATCAGCAAAGCCAGCAATAGCATAAAAATGAGTACGCCCTTGATCGTGGTAGCCTGGCGTTGCCAGAAGGATGGTTCGGTAGATTCCATATATTTTGCTTGATTTAAAATTACTTTGAAATGCAAAGTTATTTGACATTTTCAAATATGCAAGCGAAGCAATGGAATTTTTCTTTCCGTTCACCTTCGGCCCTGCGAATGCATTAAGTTTGTGCTACCTCTGTACCGAAATCCGTCACCATGAATTTGAAAACGATTACCCGATCGCTACCCCTCCTTCTGTTCTGTTTAGTGCTGCTCTTTGGCGCTGCCTGCGGGCTGTTGAAAAACGAGGTAGACCGGGTCGACATCAAGGCTTTGCTCAACAAAACCCAGCCTGAAATCGACAGCATCGCTTATCATGCCGGCCAAAATGCCACGCTTGGCGCCAGCGATAAAGCCCGCCTTCTTTCCCAAAACCTGATTCAGGGCCTGAAAGGCTCGATGGATACCCTAGATCCGGATATTCAAAAGATCATGCGGACGATCGACAGCCTGGGAAACCTCACAGACGCCCAACTCAACCAATTGGGCCAAACCCTGGAAGTAAGGCTCGACCGCCTCAAATCGAGTATCAAAGACGAAGACCTGAAAAAATTCCTGATCGGCACCATCGAGGAAATGACCGGCAAACTGCGGAAAGAAACCCGTTACCTGTTGAGCGATATGATCCAGGCTTCGCTCGATTCGCTCGGAACCGCTTCTTCGAAGGAGAAAATCCGAATGATCATCAGCGACCTGCTGGGTGAAAACACGCAGCAGCAGGCACAGGTACTCATACAAGGCGCGTTACAACCTACCATCGATACCATTTTACGCGGAGTTGACAGGATCGTCAACAAGGACGTTCCGTTCGTACAAAAACAGGCTAGCCAACTCCTCGTCCTGCTGGCCTTGCTGGCAGCCGGCATTATCGGCTTGGTGTGGTATCAGCGTACGAAATACGCCAAACTGGTGGGGTTGCTCACCTACCAGATCGACAAAATTCCGTCTCAAACGCTGTACGACGAACTGACCAAAAGGATCCGGAACGAAGCGCAAAAAGAAGGCCTCGAACCTTTATTGAGGGATACGCTGGAAGAGCAGGGAATCAACACCTGAGCGGGCACAGTTTTTTACGCATAATCTTTATTCTAAACAAAACATTTACTTCCAGCTTATGCAGCCGCTATTTTCCTACGCCCCGCTTTCCCGTTTTACCGACCTCTGGTTACTGATTTTCCGTGTACTCACCGGCGGCTTGATGATGTTCAACCATGGCCTGTCCAAATGGGGCAAACTGACTTCCGGAGAGGAAATCCAGTTTGCCGATCCGTTCGGTATCGGGCCGGCCGCTTCACTCACGCTGACAGTGTTTGCGGAAGTGGCCTGTTCCGCGCTGCTGATGCTGGGGCTGTTTTCCCGTTTGGCGACGGTGCCACTTATCATCACGATGCTTGTAGCGATTTTTTCCGCCCATGCGGGCCAGCCTTTTCAGAAAATGGAACTGGCACTGGTGTATTTGTTGATGCTGGTTACGATTTTTGTTTTCGGTCCGGGCAGGCATTCGCTGGATGCGGTTATTACGAGGCGGGCAGGATTAAAATAACTGAAATCGCTTGACGTTTTAGGGTTATGTTTCACTTAAAACAGTCTGACTTATGATCCGTTTTTTTTCGCTCTTGTGCTTTGCGGGCATTTTTATTTCCGGCTTTACAACCCTTCAACCCAGGAAAAAATTCAAAGCACCGAAAGCTTACGTGTACATTCCTTCCGGTACTTATTCGAACGGGCCGGAGCAGTACGCCATGCAGGGCTTTTATATGATGTCGGGCGAGGTTACCAACCTCCATTACAGGGAGTTCTTGTATCATTTAAAAGCCGCCGGCCGCATGGAAGAGTACGAAAAAGCGCGGGTTCATTCGGAAGCCTGGGCGGCGTTCGGTTTTAAGGACGAGGCAGCAGCCCGTAACTATTTCGAACACCCGGCTTACGACGAATATCCGGTTGTCAACATCACCCAGGAAGCCGCACGCATGTATTGCGAGTGGCTGTCAACGGCTATCGAAGTCAAAAACCCGGATTTTGATGTCGAAACCAGGCTGCCCACTGAAAAGGAATGGATGTATGCTGCCCGGGGCGGACTTAAAGATGCCCCCTATCCGAACGGGCAATATTTGCAAAATGGCCAAGGCAAATACTTTTACAACTTCAAAGCACTGGGCGATGAATCCATTCATCAGGATACCCAAACCGGCACTTTGACTGTTAAACCGGACTACGCTTCCGTTTTTTCCGGCCTTATGGCTTATCCCAAGCCTTCCGTTTCTTCCATGCCTAATGCTTTCGGTTTGTACAATACCAGCGGTAACGTAGCCGAAATGTTGCAGGAAGACGGCCGCACCAAGGGCGGGTCTTTCAACAGCACAGGATATGATATCCGCATCGATGCCCCCGATTCTTATGCGGGATTTAAAGACGCTTCTCCCTTTATTGGATTTCGGGTGCTGCTTACGGTGAAAGAAAGGTAATTTGAAATTTACTCGGCAGAATGCGTTGGCATGGAACGTCGCGACTCCACTTCGTAATAATAACCAAAGGTATAAAAATCAGGTCCGATAGGAAGTCCATAATTTACAGGTCTCCCGCCTACATATCCAATATTTACAGTTATTATCTCTTTTTCCTGTTTAATATTTTTACTGGATTGGTAGTTTGCGAAATTAGCATTTGAATTAGCACTAAATGCAGGGTTTATGCCCGATTGCCTGATCATCGCTTGTTGTTGTACGACAAGGATGCAAAGCATGAAAGCGATAAAGCCCGCCACCATTTTAAAATAGAGTATTTCTGCCTGTTTCATTACAAAAAATTTAATTGAACCGCTCCCGTGCGCCCAATGCAACAGGCAAACAGGAGCGGTTCGTCATTATAAGTATCAGTAAGTAACCGTTACTGAATAATAACCCGAATTATCCGACCGCTTGGTATCCTGAACCAGAAACATAATGCGACCACTGACAGGCATATTGAAATTGAGCCCTTCATGGTATTTGAAAGTGCTGTATCCGGGAATCTGGATCAAAAGCGCACCTTCCGAATGATCAGTGTCTGCTGTCCGGCATTTGTGGTCCCAATCTGCGTCTATATCGCAACAAACCCTGCCACCGGCGGAAATAGATATAACCGTTCCTTTTTCAAAATAAGTAGTAGAAACCCATTCGCTCGATCTCGAGTCGACGGAACCGCGCCAGGAATTACCCTGGGCTGTAGCCGCAACACTGAATAAAAGGGAGCAAATAAAGAATCCCGATTTCGAAAATTTAATTAGTGCAGTCATCGTATTTAAATTTAAAAGTGAATGATCTAAAGAGTATCAATGCATGGCCACTGGAATACAGTTACCACAGATAGGGAGGATCATCGTCAGGGGGACGCTTCTTCATGATCATATACGCCAGGAGAAACAAGAGGATAATTATTTCCAGTAAATGCGTGATCCAGTTCAAATAATCGGGCAACAGCCAGTTGGTGAGGGCACGAACGGCAAATAGTATTAAAAATAAAAAGGTGAATGAGCACCCGTCCATGTAATCTTCTTCCTGATGCATAATGATAATCGCAATGGCGTTTACCTGAAGACTGTGCGGGTATCGGTTAACCTGTTTTTTTAACAATTGAGAGCTCTTTCAAATAATACCAATTCGTATTTTTCAGGCGCCATTCTTATTTGTTCGATCAATTTTCGGGTATATTTTTGTCTGGCTGATTTCGCTGAAAACTTACTTGCATAGCCACATTTAGCAGCGATGTAGGCATATTTATTTTCTTTTAAATGAATGTAAGTAGCAAGAACGCATGCTCCCTGTAAGCCTACAGTCTTGAGAAGCAATTCAATACCTTTCTGAGAAGCCATGAATTTCCGGATAAGCATGTCTGCGCCAGACCTGCATCTGGGTGTTCTGTTTTCTTTCCAGTAGCGATCAATGGCAGCGTTGACGCAGATTTTTTTTAAATAGTTTTTCAGGTTTCCTATCTTCATCAACTTTTCAGCCTTTTGCGCCTGGATTCGTTCAAGACCATAATCAAAAGTTTCATTTACCCAGCGCGTGTCGCCGCGGCATACTTTAATGATTGACATTTCGATATCCTGCCTGTAGTGAAGGGTGATGTATTGTACGGCGGACCACCAATCCTGCCCGCCGGCAATGATCATCAAGGCAATTTGATGGGTGGTGAGATGCTGAACTGAGGAGGCATGCATAACTTTGGGGAACAGCCGTTTTTGGTTTTCCGGCTATTCGAACCAAAAGTTAAAGCACTGATAATGAGACGTGTAGAAGCAAACAGCATGAAAAAATGGTAAAAAAATGGCGCCATTTTCCTTGGGTTTCATCCGGTTTCCTGAACGTTCATCGAGATTCCTCAACCTTCATTTGACATTAAATAAATAAAAATCATAATGTACCATGAAAAAAGAGACCTCCCCTGCAAAAAGGCTGATAAAAGACATTCTTAGAAAAAAACTGAGGAAAAAGGATGTTAAAGAACTGGGAACAAAAGACTTTAACAGCATTTCAAAACATATAAGATCCCTGATACAAGACAGATCGCCGGGTACTGAAAATGTGCCTTTGTCGGCAGATGCAGTGCGGGATTTTATGCAGGAGAAACATAGCCCGACAGACAGGACGCTGGATCAAATGGCGATCTATTATCTGAATAACGGGAACGCTGACTTCGGTCTTTATGTAAAGCAAATAGAGCGCTTAAAAACTATGCAGCGCCTTTTTGCGGCTGCCGGCCTATTACTTTTTCTATTCCTGCTGTTTAAATTTTTATGGCCCGCAACCACCACTCAAGAATCTGACAAAAGCGATTCCTCGCCTCGCCCTAGAACAATAGTCAAGGTATTGTTAGCCGTGAACAGGGAAACTGACTATGACCCGGAAACGAAACAGGATTTTTACACGAACATTGCGAAAATATTCAATGATACAAGCCAGGAATTCGAGTTGATTTTTGAAGAAAAATACACGAATTCACATAGTACGGAGCAATTGGAAAAGGAATTATCTACAGGGCAGAAGAGATTTGATGTCTTACTTGGATGCCCACCTGAAGTACACGAATTTTTTAAGGACACCCTGCATTCCGTTCCCATGGACCTTACCGGTCTCGATCTCGAACCCGGTCTGGTATCCCAGGATTCTACCTGGGTAGCCATCTATTATGGTATGCCGGGGTTGGTATACAATGCAGCCCGAATACAAACCGGTTTCCACTCGTTTTCATTGGTAGATCTTCCTCAATATCTGAAAGGTCAGAAATACCGATGCCTTCCCCCTACTTCGGCAGGAGCCTTTTGGTTAGTTTACAACCTGAGTGGTAAACCAGGCAAGAATTTTGATCCGGACAAGGGCCTTCGAATCTATGAAAACCTGTACGTCCATAGCTATAAAATAAAGGAAAATAGAGACAAACTCCTGAATCTTGCTTACGGAGAACTGGATTTCGATCTTTTGTTTTTACATGATGCTGCCTGGAAAACACAAAAACTGGGCTTTCCGGATTACAAAAACGTACTCCGCTACCAATTGCTGGAAGGCACGCCCGAGGTGGTTTGTATGTCTATCCGAAATAACAACGATAATAGACGACTTAAAGGCGCACAGGCATTTGCAAGATTTTTCTTAAACCCGAAAATTCAACGGTTGCAATATCAACGGCAGCTGCGTATTCCTGTTCTAAAAAAGGTGCGTGATGTGGCCTTAAAATCCGATTCCTCCGACTACGGGCGAGCCATGGATACTTTTTTTATGCATTTCAATTATCCTCTTACAAGTTACGGATCCATGAAAGACCAAAAAGAATGGGAAAACTATTGTAAAAAAGTTTACGACCGTCTTCTTGTTTTACGCAAAACAGATACCCGGGATTCGTTAACGAATTCAGGCCTTGCCCCAGAAAATGCGCTCGGATTCAAGTTCGGAAATTAGAAATCGCTACGCCAGCTTACTCTTCCGGCACTGCATTATAAACCTGTAATATTGAGAAGTTTTTCCATTCCGGCCGGGAAAGCACTCCAACAAAACCCCGCACCCGCTGTTTCCTCGTAAACATGTTTAACAACTTTTTCCCTATGCGCCTCTTCCTGTTTGCATTGCCGGCTTTACTCGCCGCTTGTCACCCCAAAACCGCTCCCGGCTCGGTCGTCACCGCCGAAACCAACGCCGCAGGCCCGAAAAACCCATACTATTCCCGCACCGATACCGCCACCCTGCACATATCGGAGGCCGAATGGAAAAAAGTCTTGCCCGACAGCATTTACGAAGTGTCGCGCGAAAAAGACACGGAACGCGCTTTTACCGGAAAATACTGGAATTACACCGGCATCGGCACCTACTACTGCGCGGCATGTGGCAATGCCTTGTTTCGCTCCGACAGCAAATTTGCCAGCGAATGTGGTTGGCCGAGTTTTTTCGAAACCCTGCGCCCCAACAGCGTTTCCTACATAGAAGATCACTCCTACAATATGGAACGCGTAGAAGTGCTCTGCGGCCGCTGCGGCGGTCATCTGGGCCACCTGTTCGACGACGGTCCGCCGCCCACCGGCAAGCGATACTGTATGAATTCTATTGTCCTGGAATTTGAACCCGATGTAGCAAGTTTGAAATAGTTATCAGTTATTGGTTATCAGTTGTCAGGGTTGGTAAGGGACCATCTGCACCAATATTTGACCACTCTAACGATATACCAGGTATTGATTTAGATGGTCCCCTGACTCTTCAATGAATCAATAGCAAACAACCCATAATTTCATGGAAATTACCGAGGTCTTCTACCCTGCTACCCGGGCCGAATGGCGCGCCTGGCTCGAAGCCCACCACAAAAGCAAACAGGAAGTCTGGATCAGGACTTTCCGCAAAGCCTCCGGCATGTCGTCTGTTTCCTATGATGACATCGTCGAAGAATGCCTGTGCTTCGGCTGGATCGATGGCTCTGTAAAAAAATATGACGAGGAAAGCATGGTGCAGCGCATCACACCGCGCCGCAAAAAATCATCCTTGTCCGAACTCAACAGACAACGCGTATGGAAATTGCAAAAACTGGGGCTGATGACCCAGGCAGGCATCGACGCTATCGAACCGCAAATCGGTTCGCCGGACGATCCGCTGAACATCCCGGACTGGGTGCTTGAACAGTTGCAGGCCGATGAAATAGTTTGGAACAATTTTCAAACCTTTCCGCACCATTACCAGCGACTGAAAATAGGATGGATCGCCGAAATAAAGAGTGAGAGCCGCCGTGCCGAAGCGCAAAAACGGCTGGAATACCTCTTAAAAATGACCCGGCAAGGGAAAATGTACGGAACCATCCCGTAGTATTTATGCCAATACAAGGCAGTAGCGCCTGTTTTTCCGGCAAATAGCCTATAAATCGTGCTATTTTGTAGGAAACACCTCGAATATGAAACACATTTCCTGGCTAATGCCTGCTTTTTTCCTTTGGGTATGTCCGCTTCATTCCCAAAACTGGCTTCCACTCGCACCTTCCGACCAGTACAGCTTTCTTCATTCCGATTCCCTGCTGATTTCCAACGTATTGCAGATAGATTCGCAAAAGGTGCTGCCTTCCGGCGATCTCGTTTTTTTTCTGAACCGCGTGATAACGGACTGCGATACCTGCATCACATTTCCTGGAAAACTCGCCAATCAGGGCCAGTTTTTACAAAAAAGAATGACCCGCAAGTCCGACGGGCGCTGGGTGTTTACGGGTAAAAAAACGTTTGTACTGTTTCCGTTGGCGCAGCCCGGCGAAACCTGGCTGTTCGATACCCTGCAAAACATTACCGCCAGCGTGCAGAGTGTGGTCCAGACGGACGTCCTCGGCGAAACCGATTACGTCAAAACCATTCAGTTGTCCGACGGCGCCGACATTGTTTTGAGCCAGAACCATGGCCTGCTTCATTTTCCTGATGGTGACAGTGGCGCATATTTCGAACTGACAGGTATTCCCACACGCGGTTTAGGCGAAAAACTGCCCGGCTGGCAGGAGTTTTACGATTTTGAAACCGGCGACGTGCTGGAATATGAACGGAATGTCTCTCTGGAACCCGGCACACCTTCCAATCAGAATACCCTGGAAAAACGTGTCATTCTGAACCGTTTCTGGGATGCTGATACGCTGGTATATGACGTAGAATTGTTTTCGCAACGCACCTGGCAGTGGTCGGGACCACCTTTTCCTTTTTATGCACATGTGATTGTGCAATGGCGCATTCATCCGGCCCTGGCCGAACCCTGGACCGACGGGTATCCGGGGCAGTTTTTCATTTACCCCGACGCACCCAACGGCAGCGAGGGCAGCCGGCTTTACTGGACGACGGATACGCTTTGGGGCGTGAGCCAGGTGATCGGCGTGCCGGGCGAACCCTTTCAATCCAATATGTGCAGTTTGTACAAAACGCCGGAAGGTGCGGAAGAGGAAGTGCTGCCCTGCGACGGCTGCGGCTCTGCATTTCACCGCCGACATTCGGTCGGGCTGGGCCTGACTTCTCATATGAACTATTGTTTCGAGGCCTGGGATTACGGACGCTTGCGGGGTTGGATCAAAAACGGCGATACGACCGGCATCATCACGCCCGATTCGTTTTTTTTAGTGTCCATTCGGCCCGAGCCGCTGGCGATTCCGGTGCAGGTAGCGCCCAATCCGAGTGCCGGCGACTGGCGGCTGTTTTTCCCGGAAACGGCTACGGAAGATTTGCATGTTAATTTATGCGATGTGCATGGCAGAATCCTGTCGGAGGGATGGATTCGTGCAGGAAATACGGAACAGGAGGTATCGGGAGCGGCTTTGCCGGCGGGCATGTATCTGCTAAAGATTAAGGGAAAAAGCGGTGTGAAAATGATGCAATTGGTGAAGGGATAGTGATGGATAAGAACCTGTTACTTGCCGGGCTTTTAGTGGTGACATGGATTTACAAACATGAGTCATCTTACAAATCCATGCCACCACTAAGCAGATCGCCCATTCCTCCTCAAATAAATGGATACTATTTTATTTAAAACTCACTAACATTGCTGCGAAACCAGTTTTTAAAATGCTTTCCAGCCAGTTTTTCAGCGCTCCGCTCGTTCAATACCCCAAACCCTGGTGGCTGCCGGCACTCTCCCTCCTCATCACGCTATACGGCATTTTCGTACTGCACTGGGACCTGAAACCCGTCGTTTTTATGTTCTGGTGGGAAGTGATCCTGATTGTAGCCAGCGCATTGCTGCGCACCTTGTTTGCATTCGACGGACGGCCTTATTTTGAAAATTTAGGGCAAAGGCTCTTCCTGTTGTTCGGCGGGGTGCTCATGGGCGGGGTGTTCATCATGTTTTCGGTCGTGTTCACTTTTAAAGCGTTTACCGGAAACGATTACTCCGCGCTGGGCGAAATTGTAAATGAAACCCGGGTCATGACCGCCGGGTACGTGATGGGACTGGCAATTCACTATTTCGGCAATGGCAGTTTCCGCAAAGCCAATCCCGCTGCGGAGTTGATGCGTTCCTTCGCGCATTTGCTGGTGCTGCTGGCATTTTTACAGGCGCTTACCATGCATCTTATTCCGAAATTCCCGGAACTCGACCAGGCGGTTTGGGTGGCCGTAGCGCTGGTAGTGCTGAAATTTATAGTCGATATGTTGTTTGCGCGGGTGGGAAAGCCGCTGCGGGATGCGCTGAGTAAACAATAAATTACCGGAAACAACTATATTTGAAAGTCGAAATAAACATATAACCTACTGCTAAAATACCGGGGCGTCAGATCAAGGCATGTGCGCTTTGCCCCCATAAAAATACATTTTACTAATAAAAGCCATTTCCAGGTTCCTTTATATCCGTTTTCCTATACTCCACATATTAGGAGGCTGCTGTTTCAGCAGTTGTATGATACCTCTCCGGCCGGATACCTTTGTTCTGCACTTTACTGATTCTGTTCATTTATCAATAAGTTTTTATACTATGATTGTACAACCTGGCACCCATCCTTCTAATGTTTTCCTTCAGGCTATAGAGGAAAATTTCATGGCCTTGTCACTGGCATCGGAACATGCCAGTTTTAACAAAATTCTTAACCAGGCACGTGTTGCATCTGGTGAGCGACTGGAATTTTACAACATCAAAAATATCATTCTCTCCGGGAACAGTGCAATACATAAGCAGGCAGAAGAGTACCTGCAGCATATGGAAAGCAATCTGCGCACAGTGGTGATGGTTACCACACGTCCTCTTTTGCCCCATCCTACCAATCCGGATAAAGTCATTGTAAAGTCCAGCCCGTTGCGTGAACGCTCGGTCTCCTACAATTACGCGTTGTGTAATAACCTGCCTTATGGAGATCAGCCTTCAGCACACTCCGCAGGTACCGGCTTTTTTATCACGCCGGAAATGATTGCCACTGCAGCGCATGTATTGCGATATCCGATGAACTCCCTGGATACGGTACATTTCATTCAGGGTATCTGTATAGGAAACGAAAATAACTATGTCGACGGAATAGAGGTATTTAAGTCTCAGGTTTTCAAACCCTCCCAAAACGACTTGCTTCCAGGTCAGTACCATTGGTCAGAATTCGGTTCCGATTTTGCCCTGGTGAAAGTCAAGCCGGCTTTTGAGGCTGCCAAAACCACAACCATTGATACGGTTGTCCTTCCTAATATCGAAGAATATAACAACCGGTTCAAAGACAATGCCGTCGGGACTGAGTTATACAGTATCGGCCACGGACTCGGATTACCGATCAAAGTATCGTATGAAGGTAAAATTATTGCCGCGCCTCCCACTTTTCCATATTACGATAGCAACCTGAGTTTGGTCGGCGGCAGTTCCGGCTCACCCGTTTTCAACGCTGAAACCCACGAATTGTGGGGAATTTACATGCGCGGCACCAAAAAACTGACCCTGGCAGGCGAAGGCAATTGTCTTCTTGTGAAAAGCGAAGCCGGACAGTTCATTAAAATTGATGGACGGCAGGTTGAAGGGCAGGAGTGCCAGCGCCTGGAAGTCGTCTGGGCTGCCATGCAATGGATGCAGGAACAATCATAAAATATTTATTAAAATTCAATCAACACATCATGGCAATATCAATTCCAACCGTCCGTAAAAATGCGCCATACGTTTACCTGGTCGACGGAGACGGAGATAAGGAGTACTTTCTTTACATATATATGTTACTGTCTGGCAAAACCAAAGCCCGGAGGACCTCCGCCGATGGCAGCGCATAT
>JAKQJD010000106.1 GCA_029561355.1 Bacteroidota bacterium
CCTGGATCTGGACGGCGACGGCATCATGGAAACAGTAGTTTCCAGCGCTGACCTTGCAACCCGCCCATTGGGCCAGGTTCTGTATGGCAACGCAACCACTCCGCTGTACCACGGTGGTACGCCATGGTTCTTTGACAACACAAGCAACGCTAACCAGCGCTACCGCTTCGACATCGAGCAAACTGCCAACGGTGCGAAAGTAATCTGGCGCAACGCTTCGGGCACGAAACTGCCTGAACTGGCACATGGTCGTCACAAAATCAAATGGATTGCAGAAGACGGTTGCGGCAACGAAGCCGTTTGCGAAAAAACATTTGAAATCCGCGACTGCAAACCACCGGTTGTGGCTTGCGCCAACGTGAACATCAACCTGATGGTAGGTGGCATGGCAACCCTGTGGGCAAATGACTTCTTCCTGTACGGAGATGACAACTGCACGCCGACGGGTATCCTGAACCCGACTTTGGCCGTCATACGTGCCGATGAAAACCCGGGCAACGTGTACCCGGCCGACCAGCCGCAAAGCGTGGTGGTGACTTGCGCCGACTTCGCCACCGGCCAGCCGGTAGCAGTGCAGGTATGGTTGATGGACGCAGCCGGCAACGCCGACTTCTGCATCGCATACGTCGATCCGCAACCGAACATCGTAGGTTGCCCGAACTCCACCGTTAGTGCAACGGTAGCCGGCAACCTGGCGACTGAAAACCTGCAGGGTGTGGAAGATGCCACGGTAGAACTGGCCGTTTCGTCCAACAGCGGCCAGGCCATCCTGAGCGACATGTCGGATGTGAACGGTAACTTCCAGTTCCCGAGCGCCGTACCGATGTCGGGCAACTACGTACTGACGCCGACGAAAGACGACAACCCGCTTAACGGGGTAACTACCTATGACCTGGTGCTGATCTCCAAACACATCCTGGGTCTGGAGCCGCTGACGACGCCGTACAAAATGATCGCTGCCGACGCGAACCGCTCGGGCTCGATCACGACGTTCGACATCGTCGAGTTCCGCAAACTGATCCTGGGTATCTACGATGAACTTCCGAACAACACTTCGTGGAGATTTGTAGACAAAACCTACTCGTTCGCCAACCCGGCCAATCCGTTCCAGTCGCAGTTCCCAGAGAACGTGGCAGTACAGAACGTACAAGGCAACCAACTGGCGGAAGACTTCGTAGGTGTCAAAATAGGTGACGTAAACGGAACAGTAACCGCGAACAGCCTCCAATCTACAGACGAGCGCACTTCGGCTACGATGCTGTTCGACGTGGATGACCGCCAGGTGAAAGCCGGCGAAGTGTTCACCGTCAACTTCAAAGGTGCTGAACGCGTACAAGGTTACCAGTTTACAATGAACCTGACAGGTCTGGAAGTGCTGGATATTTCCGGTGCGGGTGAGATCAAAGCGGAGAACTTCGGTGTATTCGAAGGCGCACTGACTACTTCGGTAGACGGTACGGACAACGAATTCTCGATTACGTTCCGCGCTTCGAAAGCAGGTCAACTGTCCAACATGCTGGGCGTATCCAGCCGGATCACGAAAGCCGAAGCATACAGCCTGGCAAATAACCGCCTGGACGTAGCATTCCGCTTCAACGGTGCGAGTGGTTCTACAATTTCCGGTGTCGGATTCGAACTGTACCAAAACCAGCCTAACCCGTTTGTGAACAAAACATTCATCGGATTCCATTTGCCTGAAGGCGCCGAAGCGACGCTTCGTATCTTCGACGAAACGGGCCGTATGGTGTTCTCGCAAAACGGAGCGTTCGCGAAAGGTTACAACACGATCTCGCTGGACCGCGCACTGCTGAATGCAACGGGTATGTTGTATTACACGCTGGAAACGGCGACGGACAAGGCGACGAAGAAGATGATTCAGTCGAAGTAAATAGAAGGTAAAATTTCCTTTACCTAACAAATAACGTACAGGTTCCTGCCGGATTCATTCCGGCAGGAACCTTTTTTATAGCCGATAAGCCTAACAATATTTAAGCATTTTTCGTTTTTATATTGTTTTGGTCGAAAAAAAGTGTAAAAAGATGTACAGTAGGACGATTTGTGTGTAGGTTTGCTCAATTAAGCATGTAATCCGTGTAACGTAATAATACTCATGACTTTTTCACATTTACTTTCCTGCCTTTTCCGGGTTTCTCCTGCATCCGTACTATGCTCCCGGCATTAGAATTCAGACAGGTCATATCTGTACGACGAAGTCACATCTCATTTGACTGATTAAGAAAACAGGACAGCATCTGTTCGGTGCGTGTTACTCTTGCAAAATTTCCATTTAAATTCACCTGTACTGCTTGCAGTATAGGCTTCTAATATTTTTACACTTTTTCGTAATCTTAATTTCATGAAAATGAATAAAATTTACCCGACTAACTTGGGTTCTGAAAAGGCTCGAAGCGCCGGAATTCTGAAACGAATGTTCGTTGCAGGATGTCTGGTCGTACTGGCAGGCTTTGCCAATCAACTGCTCGCGCAGGTTTCGGTAACTGCCACGGCAGGAACGGTAGGCCCGACGGCGTACACCACCCTGAAAGGTGCATTTGATGCCATCAATGCAGGCACCCACCAGGGCGCCGTTAGTATTTCTGTAACCGGAAACACTACTGAATCTGCTAGTGCTGTCCTGAATTCCGGCGCTGTGGCACCGGCAGTTTACACGTCGGTAGCAATAACAGCAACCGTACCAGTCACGATAAGTGGCAATATCATCGGTGCGATTATTAAATTAAACGGTGCTGACAATGTGACTATTGATGGCCGTATTGCTGGCTCCGGAAGGAATATAACGGTGCAAAACACGAGCACCTCTACCGCAACTGCTGCCGTATGGTTGGCGAGCGTAGCAGCCGGAAACGGATGTTCAAACAACGTAATCCGAAATCTGGAACTGGCGTGTGGTATCGATCAAACTACGTTAACAGGTAATTCTTTCGGTATTATTATGTGCGGCACTGCCATTAGTGCTACTTCCAATGGGGTTGACAATGATAACAACTCTTTTATTGCAAACAGAATTATCAGAAGTCGTTATGGAATCGTAACGCGCGGAACGACCACCGACCTGAACATCAACCCGATCGTAACCGATAATATTGTCGGTCCTACAGCCTTCGGTACCGACCAGATTGGTAAAACGGGCATATTCATGCAGGCGGATATAGGCGCTCTGGTCAGCAGAAACGTCGTTCAGTTCGTAGGTGTTCTTGACCCTCAGGCTGCTTCAGGTGCCGACAGGGTAGGGATTGCCATAGGATCGGAAGCCTGGTCTACCAGCGCTTCTACGACGATTACCTCATCCACCTATACCGTTACCAAAAATATCATTCACGACGTTGTAGAAGAGAATACCTTCTCCTCTGTAGGGATTCTGTTGGGTACCACACAAAGTGGCGGTGCGACCAATAATCTTGTTGCCAATAACAGCATATATAATATCCGTTCTAACTCAACTAGTGGCGATCAGCTGTGCGGTATTGGTATTGCGGGAGGAAATGGGGACAAAATCGTTAATAACTCTATCAGCTTAACCGGCGATATGGACCCGGGGGCGGCGTCGGTTTCCACTACATATGGTAATGCAATTCGTATCCCAAATGCGAACGGTACCAATAACGCAAATTTTCTGGTTCAGAACAACAGCATCTATCTGGATGCCAGTTCGGGTACTTCAGCAGTGCGTTATTATGCGATCACCTTGAATGGATCTGCGTTTTCATTTGGCACAGGTGGCCTGAATTATAATAACTATTATATCAATCCTGCCAACACCCAACTTCAAACGGGCGGTCTGGGTACCAGCTCGGGTAATACACAAACCACCCAGTTTGCAACATTAGCCAACTGGCAGGCAGCGCTTACTACGCCACAGGATGCCAACTCTATTCAAACAAATCCAGGCTATTCCTCCACTACCGGAGACCTGCATTTGGTTCTCGGCGCTTCCAATATCAACGTTGGAACAACTGTCGCCGGCGTTACGGATGATATCGATGGCGAAGCAAGGCCAATTGATGCCATTTACGATATCGGATCGGACGAATTCAATAGCGCTAATCCTTGCCTCACCACACCGGTAGCCGTGATAGTAACGCCTTCGAGTGCCAATTACTGTAGCGGCAGCACAGCGATTTCGCTGACGGCTTCCGGTGCCAATACGTACGTTTGGTCGCCGGCTTTGGGGTTGAGTGCAACCACCGGATCTGTCGTAAACGCTTCTCCATCTGCTACTACTACTTATACCGTAACAGGTACGCGTACGGCAGATGGATGTACTGGTATCCAATCGATTACGGTCACCGTTGTTCCTTCGCCGAGTATCTCGGCTTCCGCGACACCAGGTACTATTGCCTGCCTGGGGACTTCTCAATTGCAGGCAACCAATTTGGCTGTTATTCCGCCATATTGTGCTTCCAGCCACTCGTCCGGCTGTAATGCATTTACCGCGACGGATGAAATTACAAACGTCGATTTAAATACGCTGTCGAACGCTTCCGGTTGTGCCGGCGCCAGCCCTGCATATACCTTTTTCCCGGTTCCTACCACTACTTTGACCGCCGGAACGATGTACACGCTGAGCGTAACTTTCGGTACGGACGTCAATCAGTACTTTGGCGCATGGATCGACTATAATGCGGACGGCGTACTGGATGCTTCCGAATTTCTCGGGGCTTCCGCAAATGGCGGTGCAGGCGGAACGGTTTCCGTTTCGTTTACAGTACCTTCCGGCGCCATCAATGGCGTCACCCGCTTGCGCATTGTGGGTGGTAATGACTCTGCTGTAAGCAGTGGCCAGGCTTGTGGTGCGTCTTCTTCCTCTTTCGGTGAAACGGAAGATTACAATATCACCATTTCGGGTGGCGTAAACCTGCTGAACTTCGCCTGGACGCCTTCTACTTTCCTGAGTGCGACAAACATCGCTAACCCGGTGGCATCCAATGTGACTGCTACCACGGTTTATACAGTTACGGCTACAGCAGCCAATACTTGCACGGCTACGGCTACCGCAACAGTAACACTCAGTAATTCCTGCTGCCCCGACCTTAGCGCTACGGCTCCTGCCGTACAAGTGACGAACAGTACCTGTACGGTAGTTGGCGGCACGCCTTCCGGTGGTGTCATTTCCGCGCCGGTAGGTACTTGTCCCGTAGGTTCTACCCTGCAATATTCTACGGATGGCGGTGGTAACTGGAGTACAACGCTGCCTACTTATGCCCAGTCGGGCCCTGCGCAAACGATCCTGACACGTTGTAATTGCGATATAGTTCCGGCTACCTCCAGCCCGAACAGTTCGGTAACCACCGCTCCTGGCGTTTGCCCTGGTTGCCCGGTACTGACGGCTGCTGCGCCTGCTGCGCAAGTAACGAACAGCACCTGCTCCACCTTTGGCGGTACACCGAGCGGTGGTGTCATTTCCGCACCCGCCGGCACCTGTCCTGTCGGCTCTACGCTGCAATATTCTACGGATGGCGGCGGCAACTGGAGTACGACTGTGCCGACTTACGCACAATCCGGTCCTGCGCAAACGATCCTGACGCGTTGCAATTGCGATGGCAATACGGCTACTTCCAGTCCAAACGGTTCGGTGACGACGGCGCCTGGCACCTGTCCGCTTTGCCCGGTTCTGACGTCCGCACCTGCCAATGTTACTGTTGTCAACAGCACCTGTGGTGCAGGTTGCACGGTATCCGGCGGTACTGTCACGGCGCCTGCGGGCAGCCCTTGTCCTGCGGGTTCTACGCTTCAATATTCCGTGAACGGCGGCGCATGGAGCACGACCCTGCCTGTGTATGCACAGACGGGTCCAGCCCAAAGTATCCAGACACGTTGCAATTGCGATGCGACTCCTGCTACATCCAGCCCGGCTTCTATAGCCGTAACGACGGTTCCGGGTGTTTGTACGCCACCGACAGCCTTCAATGTGACGGGCGGCGGCAGTGTTTGTACTACTGATAATATAGGTGTAGTGATCGGCGTTTCCGGCTCCCAGGTGGGTGTCAATTACCAGTTAAAACTGGGTGCTGCCAACGTCGGTTCAACACTGGCGGGTACGGGCAGCGCAGTCGCCTTCCCTGCTCAAACGGCGGTGGGCACTTACACGGTAGTGGCTACCAATGCCAATGGTTGTGTTACTACGATGAACGGCTCCGCTGCGATTTCCGCCATCACGTGCGGTTCCAGCATCACGGACCCCTGCTTCTGCCTGAACAACGCTACGACATTGACCAACGGCCAGTTCGGCGAATCGATCGTGGTAAACGCTCCTGCGGGTCAAACCTGGACGGTTTCCGCCGTATCGGGCCTGTACACTTCTACCAGCGCTAACCCGCCTGCTGCACCGACACCCATCACGGTTGGAACGGTCCTCACGGCTGCGGGAACGACGTATACTTTGAACGGTCGCCACATCGACGCGGTAGGTTACTCTGTATCCGTTACCAATGGTGCGGGCACGACCCTGTCGATCAGCAATACGTGTTCTTACCCGAATCCCGTGATCACTTCGGATCTTGCACAGGAATTCTGTCTGGGCTCCGACCCTGTCACACTGACGGGTAACCCGGGCGATGCGAACATCCTGTCGCAAGGCTTCACGGTGAACGGCACTCCTGCTACCGAGTTCGACCCGGCAGCAGGCACGGGTCAATACCTGATCGTGTACACCGTCAACGGTGGCACGCCGAGCGGAGCGGATCCTGGCTGTATCCAGCCGGTTTCGCAGCAAGTATCGGTGGTGGCTACACCTACCAACCTGGTGTGCAACAACAACGTGCATATTTCTTTGGATGAAACCTGTTCTTTGGAACTGAATGCCGACCAGATCCTGGAAGGCACTTACGGTTGCTTCGATGACTACACGGTGGAAGTAGACCGCAGTTTGCCACTCGGCAACGGTCCATGGCAGCCGGGTATTCTCGGCCCGAATGACGTGCACCACACGTACGCCGTGCGGGTAACACATATTTCGGGTAACTCCTGCTGGGGCACGATCCTGGTGGAAGACAAACTGCCGCCGGTAATCGACTGCGGCCCTTGCTCTTCTCCGGTATCTGATATCGCGTTTGCAGGCTCACTGGATGCGGGCGACCCGCTGGGCGTTGACGTAGGCGGCTCTGCCGGCACCTGCGTTTCGGGCACTGACCTGCTCTTTAACTACGACGTTTACTCGTTCACCGTCCTGCTTGCAGGTACGTACGTGATCGAACTGGACGCACCGGGTGAAGATTCCTACGGCCAGTTGTACTCGGGTAATTTCAACCCGGGCGCACCCTGTGAAAACCTGATCGATACGGACGATGATTCGGGCGCGGGTTCGAACTTCCAGTTCATCCAGTTCCTCAACCCGGGTACATATTCGGTGGTAGTGACCTCGTTCAGCGCAGGCGACGCCTTCGGCGCATACACACTCAACGTGGGTGCACAGGAGATCGGCGCTTTGATCAACCCC
>JAKQJD010000130.1 GCA_029561355.1 Bacteroidota bacterium
TGGCGTTTCGTGCCGTCTGATTTTGTTTTTCCCAGTCCGCAAGATCCGTTTTCCACCACTTTTCCCGAAAACCTGGCGGTAAGCGCAACCAATACGTCCGTTCCGGCGCTTGATTTTACGGCCATCAAAGTGGGCGACGTAAATGGAACGGCTTCTACCGATTTCAACATGTTGCCGGAAGAACGCCGGGCGCCGCTGCCAGTGTTGTTTTCCGATCAATCCTTTGAAAGCAGCGAGCAGGTAGTGTCGGTTTTTTCTGCCGACCTGAGCGATTTGACGGGGATTCAGTTTTCCGTTCGTTTCGATCCGGAAGCGCTGGCTTTTGAAAAAATCGTACCGTTGGCGGAAGGACTTTTACCCGAACATTTTGCGACCAACCAGACCGGCCGCGGCTTGCTCTCCTGGAGTTTCGACCGCAGCGGCCAGGCGCTGACAACGGGCATCCAGCCTTTGTTCGAAGTGCATTTTAAGGCCCGCAAAAGCGGCACTTTGAACACTGCGCTACAAATCAGCGACGCGCCTGTGATCGCCTATGCATACCCGGCCGATGGCGCGGCTTACAAACCGATCCTGCTGCCCAAGCCGGAAAATGAGACGGTTTTTATAGCGCCCAATCCGTTCGGCCTGAACGGATGCTGGCTGTATTTTCCGGAAATAAAAAAGGGCGAACAGGAGTTGCAAATTATTGATAGTCAAGGAAAAACACTGCTCAGGCAAGTGCTGCCGGCGACCGGACCGTGGTTTATTTCCAGTGGGCTGATGCCCGTTTCTGGCACTTATTTTTACAGGATAGTAGAAAAGGGAAGCGGGAAAAGGGTGGCCGGGGGAAGGCTTGTGTTTTTAAATTGAAATGCGAAGGAACACGGATTGTTCAGATTAGCACGGATTTTAGATGGTCTGACGGCCACAACTAATAATTTTATAACCACGGAGTCGCGGAGGACACTACGCGTAGTGTCCTCCGCGACTCCGTGGTTATAAAAAGACGGGCGCGAAAGCGCCAATCCAGGAAATCAAAAAACTGGCGTAAGCTACTCCGGAATCCGCAAAATCTGTGTTGTGCCCATATTTTTTACTAGGAGCGAAACCAACCTCAATACAAAAGATCTGATACTTCAAAATCCCGATTCCACTTTATCCGTGTGCCAGTTGCGTTTTTCGCACCTCTTCAATGTTTTTACATCCTGCCAGCCCCATCGTCAGTTCGAAATCCGACAACCAGTTTTCCAGCAATTCGGACACACCTGCCTGCCCGCCAATCGCCAGGGCGTAACAATAGGGCCTGCCGATACCGATGGCCGTTGCCCCCAGCGCCAGCGCCTTGAATGCGTCGGCCCCGCCGCGCACGCCGCTGTCGAACAGAATGGGCACCTTTTCACGCACTACTTCCGCAATGGACGGCAGAGCGGCAATGGTACTC
>JAKQJD010000429.1 GCA_029561355.1 Bacteroidota bacterium
GCAAGACCGCACTGACACCCCCGGCGGCATCTGGACGCCGGCCCCTGCCATGGGCCAGCGCCTGATCGAGCGGCTGCAGGCCCATGCCGGGTTGCGTTTCGCCGTCGAAGCGGCCTGAAGGAGCAAGACCATGAACCCGCCCGTGATCCGTGATGAACTGGAGCTGCTCGACCAGGTGGTCGGCCTCGCCGGGCACCCGCGCGTCATCGAGCTCGGCTGCGGCGCCGCCCAGCTCTCGCGCAAGCTGCTGGAGCGTTTCGAGTCCACCGAGGTGACCGCGCTGGAGGTGGACGAGCGCCAGCACGCCAAGAACCTCGCCAGCCCGCAGGCGCGGCTGACTTTTGTGGCGGCAGGCGCCCAGGCGATCCCGTTCGGAGACGGCCGTTTCGACCTGGCGCTGATGCTGAAGTCGCTGCACCACGTACCGCTGGATCTCCTGGACGTGGCGCTGGCCGAGGTGCACCGCGTGCTGCGCCCGGGCGGGCTGCTGTACGTGTCGGAGCCGTTGTTTGCCGGCGCGCTGAACGAGGTGATGCGCCTGTTCCACGACGAACAGGTGGTGCGCGCGGCGGCGCTGTCAGCGCTGCACCGCGCCGTGGCCTCGGGCGCCTGGGAGCCGGTGAGCGAGACCTTCTTCGACGTGCCGGTGCACTACCGCGACTTTGCCGAATTCGAGCAGCGCATGATCGGTGTGACCTACCAGAACCACCGCCTCGACGCCGCCACCCTGGCCGCCGTGCGGGCGCGGTTCGAGCCGCACATGGGCGCCGATGGGGCCCATTTCGTGCGGCCGATGCGGGTGAATCTGCTCAAAAAGCGCGGCTGAGCGGGTTTTCAGGCCAAAAAAGCCACTTCCCAGCGCCAATTGGTCATCAGGCGCTATGAAAAAGAGACCGGTCTGCGGGGCGGATGTCTGCCGCTTGGAGAAATTGGGGTCAGAGTCCATTGGCTCCCCGTGGAGTTTCATCCACTCCAGACGCCTGTGGGCTGGTTCGTGTGCTCATCTACACGTTCAAATTGCCTAAACCCGCCGTGGAACAGTCGTAGCGTGCTATTGATTCAGGACTCCATCTGACCCGGGCGACTGGCCCGGGTCGGCGGGATCAGGCCAGATCAAAACGGTCCAGGTTCATCACTTTCGCCCAGGCGGCGACAAAGTCCTGCACGAACAGCGGCAGCGCGTCGTCGCTCGCGTAGACCTCTGCCACCGCGCGCAGCTGGGCGTTGGAGCCGAAGACCAGGTCCACGGCCGTGCCCGTCCAGCGCAGTTCGCCCGTGGTCCGGGCGCGCCCCTCGTACAAGCCTGGGGTGGCGGCCGACGGGTGCCAGGCCGTGCCCATGTCGAGCAGGTTGACGAAGAAGTCGTTGCTCAAGGTGGAGGGGCGGTGGGTGAACACGCCATGGGGGGACTGCCCGGCATTGGCGCCCAGGGCGCGCAGGCCACCGACCAGCACGGTCATCTCGGGCGCGCTAAGGGTCAGCAGGGCCGCGCGGTTCACCAGCCGCTCGGTGGGCGACCCGTCGAAGCCGGGTTGCAGGTAGTTGCGGAACCCGTCGGCGGTGGGCTCCAGCACGGCGAACGAGGCCACGTCGGTCTGCGCCTGCGAGGTGTCCATGCGCCCGGGCGAGAAGGGCACCGTCACCTCGACCCCCGCCTGCTGTGCCGCGGCCTCGACCGCGGCACCACCGCCCAGCACGATCAGGTCGGCCAGCGAGATCTTCTTGCCGCCGGACTGGGCCGCATTGAAGTCGTTCCGGAGGGCTTCCAGCGTCTGCAGGATGGCAGCCAGCTCGGGCGGCTGGTTGACCGCCCAGTCTTTCTGCGGCGCCAGGCGGATGCGGGCACCATTGGCGCCGCCGCGCTTGTCGCTGCCGCGGAAGGTGGCGGCCGACGCCCAAGCTGTCCGCACGAGCTGGGCAATGGTCAGGCCGCTGGCGAGGAGGCGGGCTTTCAGGGCGGGGAGGTCGTGCGCGGCCACCAGCGGATGGTCCAACGTGGGGATCGGGTCCTGCCAGATCAGTTCCTCCTGCGGAACGTCGGCGCCCAGGTAGCGGGCGCGTGGACCCATGTCGCGGTGCGTCAGTTTGAACCAGGCGCGTGCGAAGGCGTCGGCGAATGCGTCAGGGTTTTCCAGAAAGTGACGGGAAATCTTTTCGTACGCCGGGTCCATCCGCAGGGAAAGGTCGGTCGTCAGCATGGTCGGCAGGTGCTTTTTGGAGCCGTCGAACGCGTCGGGAATGACGTTGTCGGCGTTTTTCGCTACCCATTGGTGCGCACCGGCGGGGCTTTTGCTGAGTTCCCATTCGTGGCCGAACAGGTTTTCAAAAAAGTTATTGCTCCATTGCGTCGGTGTTTTGGTCCAGGTTACCTCCAGTCCGCTGGTGATGGTATCCGGGCCTTTGCCGCTGCCGAAACTGTTGCTCCAGCCGAAACCCTGCGATTCGATGCCTGCTGCTTCTGGTTCCTTGCCTACATGGGTGGCCGGTGCCGCGCCGTGCGTTTTACCGAAACTGTGTCCGCCGGCGATGAGCGCCACGGTTTCTTCGTCGTTCATCGCCATGCGGCCGAACGTATCGCGAATGTCTTTGGCAGCGAGGATCGGGTCGGGATTGCCGTCCGGGCCTTCCGGGTTTACATAGATCAAACCCATCTGAACAGCAGCCAGCGGATTTTCCAGGTTACGGGAGTGTACATTTCCGTCGGCATTATCGTCGGTTACCAGTACGTCGTGTTTTTCCGGTACGCCGGGCGAACCGTGGGCATAACGAACATCGCCGCCAAGCCAGGTTGTTTCAGCGCCCCAGTATACGTCTTCTTCGGGTTCCCAGACGTCGGCACGACCGCCGGCAAAGCCGAAGGTTTTGAATCCCATGGATTCCAGCGCGACATTTCCGGTGAGGATCATCAGGTCGGCCCAGGAAATTTTACGGCCGTATTTTTGTTTGATCGGCCACAGGAGTCGGCGCGCCTTATCGAGGCTCACGTTGTCGGGCCAGCTGTTGAGCGGTGCGAAGCGCTGTTGTCCGGCGCCGGCGCCGCCTCTACCGTCACCTACGCGGTACGTACCCGCGCTGTGCCATGCCATACGAATGAACAGGGGACCGTAATGACCAAAATCGGCCGGCCACCAGTCCTGCGAATCCGTCATGAGGGCATGCAGGTCTTGTTTCAGCGCTTCGAGGTCGAGGGTTTTGAATTCCTCGGCATAATCGAAGCCTTGTCCCATCGGGTCGGACAGGGACGAGTGTTGGCGCAGGATATTCAGTTTCAACTGGTTGGGCCACCAGTCGCGGTTTTTGGTGCCTCCGCCGCCAACACTATCCCGTTGTTTTCCCGCGTGGGCTACCGGGCATTTGCCCATATCCTTTGCATCATTTTCCATGGTGAAATATTTATTTGATAAGGTAAGTGAAATTGGACCGTCTACCGCCGTGCAGTTTAGGCGAGACAAAAGTAGCATTGTAACACTATCATTACAATCAATTGATTTTATAGTTTGATAGATATTATCTATTGTTGGTTATTGGTTATCAGTTATTAGTTATCAGTTATTAGTTATCAGGGTGCGTTGCCCTTGGGTGAGTGGTCGGGCTCAATGAGCGGGCCGTTCAGCCAAACGTAGTGACCGGGCCGCTTCCAGCGACCCGGTCACTGGGTGAAAACCCTTCTTATGGAGAAATAATTGACAGTTAACCCTTTATGAGACATAAAACTCAAAAAACTAACCGCGTCCTGCTACCCTGGTGACCGGGTCGCTGAAAGCGGCCCGGTCACCACGCCCGGCCACTCCCCCAAGAGCAACGCACCACTAATAACCAATAACGTATAACCAATAACCCCTACCGCTCCATCACCCGCTGCCCTTCCTGCATTCCGATAGGTGACCGCGCGACAATCTCCGCCCGCAGTTTTTCCAGCAGCAACTGCCGGGGGAAATTCTGGGCCGTCACCAGGCTGATTTCGCGTACAGGTTTGGGGAAATTAAACTCCCGCAGGTTCTTCTTTTGCTGGGGTTTCAGGTGCATGGTAGCCAGTTTGGGAATGATCGTGATGCCCCCGTGGTGATCGACCAGGTTGATCAGCGTTTCTATACTGCCTGCTTCGTACCACACAGCCATGCCGAAATCCGTGCTGTTTTTGAGTTCGCAGAGGTTGAAAATCTGGTTGCGCAGGCAATGTCCTTCCTGAAGAAGCCAGAGTTTGGAAGGATCGATGTGTGCGGGCAGGACGTATTTTTTTTGTGGAAACCCTTCATTTTGAGCCACATAGGCAAAAAATTCTTCCTGAAAAACGGGATATTCGGCAATACCCGGATCGTTCAGGGGCGTGGCGAGCAATCCCATATCCATCTCACCACGGCGCAGCAGCCGGATGATGTCGTCGGTAATGGCTTCCTTGATGTGGATTTTAAGTTTGGGGTAGGTTTCGGAAAAGTGTTTGAGAAACAGCGGCAACAAGTACGGCGCCAGGGTGGGAATAATGCCAAGGCGGAGTTCGCCGCTGATCTCGCCGTTCAGGCTGGCCGCATATTCTTTAAGGTTGCCCACTTCGGCCAGGATTTGCCGGGCGCGCCGGATGATCTCTTCTCCTTCGCGGGTAGGAACGATGGGTTTCCGGCCCCGGTCGAAGATGCGCACCCCCAGTTCTTCCTCCAGTTTTTGCACCATCATGCTGAGTGTCGGCTGCGTCACGAAACTGCTTTCGGCGGCTTTGACGAAATGCCGCAGCCGGTCGACGGCGACAATGTATTCGAGTTGTTGCAGGTTCATGCCAATAGATTGAGTCTATGCAAAGATAGAAACAATCAGTTTGATTGATGACAATGATTTGGGGACCTTTGCGCTGCTTAATAGTTATTGATTATCCGTTATTGGTTATCAGTGTTCATTATCAAGCATTTGTTTTTAATCGCAGGCAAGCGGCGAGAGCAGGCTAAATAGGGAAGAATAAAAAGCAAACATTCACCACTTGTTTTCAGGCTTGCATAACCTGAAAACGAGTCGTTAAACACTTTAATCCGAACGCTTTTCGCCGCTTGCTTTATTTCTTATTCAATTCCTTTACGTAATCCAAAACCTGAGCCGTGGAGTATTCCCCGTAATAGGAAATATAACGGCCGTCGGGGTGAATCACCACAACACTGCCGCACGGGTAATGCCACTTGAAAAAGGCATTTTTGATGCGATGCTGTGCGTCCGCCTTCCACCGTTCGGTCCCACCGAACCTTTCCAGCCCTTCTTTTTCGTTGTAAATAAAGAATTGAGATACTGGCGCCAGTCGGTGAAGTTTTTTCAGATAATCATTCTGTTCGTTTTGGATTAATTCCGTATCCGTAGTGCCGCTGGAGTTGCATTTATCTTTGCCGGGATAATAGTCGATGACAATGATGTGCGCAGGATCAATCGATGCATTGGATACCTTTTCCAGGTCTTTTTTTATTAAATTCAGCGAATCCAGATTCATGGTTCCGCTGTGCTTCCTTGTAACTTTTACAAAGACCCGGGCACTGTCCAGATCAAATTTCAGGTGGAAATAAGCGGGGTCATTCTTGTCTTTGGAATATGCCTGGGAGCCAATATTATTGCCGTTTTCATCCTGGTAGTAAACCTTCTTTTTTTGAGCGGATATTGTGCCGGTGATCATGAGCAGAAATGAAAATAATAGCAGACGCATGGTAATAGAGTTTAGAAGATGATTGATTCTTCAAACTTAGTGGGAAAGACCGGAAGCACACGATTACATCTACCAAACGTTCCATACGCTCTACAAAAGTGCCTGCTTCATCCTTCCCTCCTGTCTGCTCTGGCAGCCAGTTGCGCTCGGTCAGCCACGGTCTGCTTTATTCTTCATTTCCCACCTTGCGCCACCACTATCTTTTTCATGGTAAACAAGTGATTTCCCGACTTGATCTTCAGAAAATATATGCCGTCGTTCATTTTCGGTAGATGTATCAGTGCCTTTCCTGTTCTATCCGTTGTTGCATTCATTTCAAATAAATGGCGGCCGCCGGCATCACAAAAAGTGATTTCCAGCGCGTGTCCGGCCATATCCGGATGATACAACTGCAATGCTCCCGAAGTGAACGGGTTGGGCGAAACTTCCCACTGCGTGGCAGGCAGGGAGACTTGCTGAGTTGCCACCATATCGAGTATGGTCAACCGGTCTGCCAGTAAAGTTCCCAGCAATGCATCTGCCTGCGGACGGCCCGCATCGATGGTAATGGAAGGCGCCAGGTCGTTGTTGATGCCCATCTTGTCTACCATAAAATAGTACGCACCAAAAGGCAGATGTTCGAACCGGAAGACGCCGTTCTGATCAGTTACGGTAAATTGCAATGGTTGGCGTTCGGCATCGGCGATCCAGATCAGCAGGCCCGCTACAGGCTGTGTGCTGTTTTGAAACTGCGGCAGGTCCGTTTCAATGGTACCGCCCAGAACGCCATTGCTGTCGGGCAACATCTGGTTATCCAGCACCCTGATCGTCGGCAGGGTGATATTTTGCTGGGCAAGTGAAACCGGAACGGCATTCTGAACAAAATACTTTCGTGTAAACCAGGTCGGCGCGGCGTGCGGATACAGGAAGGTATCGGGAACTACATGCACCAGAATTGTGCTGTCGGAGCCCCTGATTTCTTCATAAAAATAGCCGGCAGGATCGGTCACCGGAACGGTATACAGGGTAAGCAAGCCGCTGGAATTGCTTTTTCTGTAAATTTCAACGGCGGTATATGGCAAGGCGGCCGTACTGTCAGGATTGAACACGTGGCCGGTGAGCACACGCGCAGGTTCGTACTCCACGTACAGCGAATCGGTCCGTTCGCACCCGTAGGCATCGCGGATCTTCGCCACTACGTAGGTGGTATCATAAATGAAAAGCGGCACATACGGGCCGATATTCGGGTTTCCGGACCATTGATACGACAGCGGTGCGTACGGGGAGCCATTCACAGGTTCCGCATGATAAGTATAGGAATCGATGCCGTAAACGTGTTCCGGACCCGAAACCAGCGCCGAAAAATCGTAAGGCGCAATGGAAATGGATTTGCTGCGCGCACAACCCGTAATCGTATCCGTAAAAAACACCGTGTACGTTGCAGCAGCCTGCACGTTTTGTATAAGGATCGAAATCGTATCCGGGTTCGACAAACCGGAAGCAGGTTCCCAGTGCACCAGATCGGGTGGCGTGAATTGAACAGCCGGTTCCAGCCTCCGATCGATGCCCAGGCAACTTGGATAACTGGCAAGTGAAAAATAGGGTACCGGCGATTGCGATACTGTAAAATCCGGCGTACGCACTACATGCGCCGGACCTATTTGCACACTCAGAAAAACAGACTGGTCGGCCGGGGAAAATCCGTCCTGAATTTCAAAAAGAATAACACCGGCGTTTCCGGAGGTGGAAGGATATCCATAAGAATAGATCACGCCCGCCGAATCACGAAGACTCACATATACGGCGCTCCCTGCCGGAAATGCCGGACCGTCGAAAGTCCAGTTCAATGAAATGGTATCGATCGTACAAAAATGCGTTTGCGGAAGCGGTTGAACGGCCAGGTTGTAATTGGCCCAGTGATTCAGGTAGTTGGTATTGTACTGGCTGACTCCATCGGCGGTGTTGCCTACGGCGAAAACAGTGTGGTCGGGCTGAACGATCAGATCCACCCCCGTTCCGGATCCATTGCAATTGGCCCAGGCGAAACCGCCATCGGCATGGAAGCGGGCAATAAAAGAGGTGGCATAAGGGCCGCTGTCGCAAACGCCGTAATTTTCGAATAACAGCCCCCCTTTGCTGTTGCCGGTAACGTATACATTTCCGGCTTCATCCATATCCACTGCATAGGCGATTTCGTGACCGTTAGAGCCGTCATCGCCGTTGCGCGACCAAAGAATTTGCCCGGTCGCATCCATTTTCCCTACCAGCACATCGTAATAGTAACCTGTTTTGCTTCGCGGGTTGCCCGATAACAACTGGCCGATGTACGATCCCGCGAAAGCAATATTGCCCGCAGCATCACTTGCAAGCGCCTGAATCAGGCAATTATTGGACGTAGACAGGACGGGCGATACCCATACGGGGCCCGAGTTTAAGTTCCATCGAACAATGCCGCTTCCGCCCTCCCCTATTTCCGTTCCTCCCAGTACTACTTTTCCCGAATACATAAAACCTCCGATATACCAGTCGCCATCCGGCGCCGGCGCGAGGCTGAATTGTCCGAAATCGTATTGCGTAACGCCCACTTGCACGGCATTGAGAAAGACGCCCGTCCCAGAAAAACGTGCCAGAATCATGGGAAGGCCCGCATCGGGAAGTGTTTGCAGGTTCATGCCCATGTAAGCCCCGGTAGCATTGGTGATAAACAAAACAAGCAGGTTTCCTGCCGCATCGGTCGCCACGTCTTTTAATGATTCCAGCGTACTGTCCGTTCCGATCTGAAGGTTGCCGAGGAGGTTGCCGAGGGTATCGCAACGACCGATCGCGATGTCCTGATCTTCGGCGCCGGTGGTCAGCGTTTCCGTGCCCATTTGAACGGAAGCCACAAAACTGGCGCCCCAATAGAGGAGCCCTGTCGGCGAATAAGTCATCGAGCAACGGAAAGACGATTCGTTGGAGACGCCTCTGACCCAGGCAATTTGCCCATCGGAGCCATATGCGGCGACAAAACGCGTTTTGCCCGTATTTCCGGTCATCAGTCCGTCGAAATTGTCGCTGGACGGATCATATGTGCCATACACAAAGATTTTTCCTTCGGGCGTACCCTGTATTTGCTGGCTGAGGGTGGGATACACCCCGCCTCCAAAAGGAGGATTGGTGTATTTGCCCTGCAAGAGCACCTGTGCGTGTGTGGCTGGTGCGACACTCCACCACAGTATCAGTATTAGAACCAGTTTTTGCATAGATTATATTTTTGTAATCGGTTATCGGCAAGAAGCATAAACAATGCCATGTTTCCGTTATTTTCGTTCCAGTTGTTCCAGCAGCCAATCCCGTTCCGTCAGCACTTCGGCCTGCTCTATCTCTGTGCGCAGTGAAGCCTTTTCCGCGCGGTTTCCAGGCTGAATTCCCATTATTTTTTTTACAAAATTGATGATATTCAGGTAGTTGCGGCGGTGATAATCGCTGAGTTCGCGGCGACGGATAAACTGCCGGAAGGTATCCAGGTGCGATTCCAGCAGGTCGAATTCTTCCAGTTCGAAGTAAATTTTCAGCAGCAGCGTTTTGGCGATCATGTTGTTCACCAGGTCTTTAAAATCGGCCGTTTGCAGCAGGCGAAGGGCGGTGTTGTGGTTGCCCCGTTTGTATTCCAGGCGCGCCAGGTTGAAGCTCAGCAGGCTTTCCTGGAGCCCGGGTTCGAGGAACGTATTGTAAGTGCGGATAAACTGTTCCACTTCGGTATACAGACGGAGTTTGATTCCGAATGCGGTGATATTGTTGAACGTGAACGGCGAGAGGCGTTTGTTTTCCAGCAAAAATCCTTTTTCCAAACCTTCCTGGTACAGTTCCCAGCCTTCGCGGGTAAACGGTTCCGCGCCTTCGTTGATCTTTCGAATACAATAGTTGATAGCCAGCAGATAGAGTTCCTTCAATTCCGTATCAGGAAAAAAATGGCCGTTTTGCTGCAATTCCACCCTGAATTTCTGGAAATAGTCCAGGCTGTACTGCTCTGTCAGAAACCGGTAGCAGTAATAGTACAGGGCAATGGCCGGCACCTGCAGGAATCCGTCGTGCTCCACTTGATCCAGCACATTCGGCAGCAATCCGAACGCGTACGAGGTTTTGAAAACCGCCTGGTGCGAGATCTGAGTGCAACTGTGGCGCAGTTTTTCGGCCAGGTACAGGATATCGATGGAATTGGAAATGTCCTGTAACGGAAGTTCGCCGGTACGCACGGTGCGCGACTGGAATTTGGCGATTTCCACCTGAAAATCCAGCACTTTACGATGGAAATCGGCATTCCGGATACCGGCGTGTTCGATGTGCTGCTCCAGTTTCCGGCGGTTTTGCTGGAAGAGTTTGGTCAGGTTGCGCTCGCGGAATGCCGCCGCCAGTGCCAGTTTGGCGCCTGTCTCGTCGGCACGCAAGCCCTGCCACACGAGGTATTCTTCCATGAGTTCGAGCAAGTCGCTCATGGTGGCGCGCAGCAGCAGGTCGTCGTAGGTCCGGTCCGGAAAACTTTTTCGGAAGAGCAGTTCTTTGTCAGGCAAGGGTTTTTCCCGGTAGCGGCAATGCGCCAGAAAAGCGTACATGCGCTCCATTTCCGTACGATGGGTGAAGAACGGGGATCGTACGAATTTGCCGAAACGCCGCAGGTCAGGGTTTGTAAATGTTTTTAATACCTCGTAGAGGACAAAATCTGCCATGGGGGTGGATGATTATTTCCACAAATGTAGGGGTTTATGGGTTGATGAGTTTAGGGTTAATAGGTTGATAGGTTAATAGGTTTATAGGTTTATAGGTTTATAGGTTTATAGGTTGATGGTTTATAGGTTTATAGGTTGATGGTTTATAGGTTGATAGTCAATGGTTGATATTAAGCCACTTGGTGGGCAGAAACTAGTCTTCAAGAGAGCAAAATTTATGTTTATACGCGATTCTGTCGTTTCCTATCAGAAAAACCCAAGAGCAATGCTCATAAACCTATAAACCTATAAACTCATAAACCTAAAACCTGCAAACCCCAAATTATCTCCACAATTGCCGTTTTTTGTATTTGAATCCCGGCACAGGTTGCAAGACTTTTGTATCATCAAAAAAGAGCGTGTTCAATAAAGCGTGGCGCCACTCAACAGTGCACTAGACAAACGCCACACTTTATTGGATACGGGCTCGAAAAAAACTTCTGTTTCCCTTTATCAACTATCTCTACTACTATGGCAACCCAACGAGTAAACAAACTAAGATTTCTAATACTGCTGCTCGCAGTCCTTTTTTCGGGCGTCGGGCTGAACGCACAAGGCTGGCGTTTTCTGGGCGGCTTAGGCGCATCCGGACAAGTTAATGATGACGGCAATTATACAACCGGCGTTCACCAGTTCCAGGATGGCAGTTATGGCGGGATTAGCAATAACTCCAATTATTTCGCCGATTATGGTTTCGCCTGGGTTGAACAACACAACGCCATTCAGAATCATGGCAGCAATTCCGCCTTTTTTGGAGAAGGCAATAACTACAACCATTACAGCCGGGGTTCCCTGGTACTATCGAATGATGGGCTGCTGGTTTTGGAAGAAAAAATACCCTTCAATGGCGGCGACCGCAATCTTTTTCTGAGCCTTTATCAACCAGTAGAAGTAGCACTTCCGCAACCCCACAAGGAAATGCAATTTCTGTGGCACAAACCGCTGTATACCCAGGATTTTCATAGTGCTTTCGCGCATTCCCTGATACAGGCGCCCGATGGCAACGTTATGATCCTGGCAGGTGTGCAGCAACTTCCTGCGAACAGTAATCAAAACGTGCTGCTGGTAAAGGCAGGTACCGACGGTACTCCGCTGTGGTCGAAAATTTACGACACACCCGACCACGATTACGGTGTGCAGATTACAGCTGCAAGCGACGGCGGCTATTATATCCTGAAAACACTGCGCCCGGAATCGGATACATTTCGCACGGAAGCCCACCTGATGAAAGTAGACGCTGCCGGCACACAGCAGTGGGAAGTAAACCTGAGTGGCGCCGGAAACGACCAGGCGCTGGATATGGCGGCTACACAGGACGGCGGTCTGGCCATCACCGGTGTGAATAAAGCATCGGGCTGGGACGCTTTTCTGTTGAAAACAGATGCGAGCGGCAATATTCTCTGGCGCCGCGACTACCTTATGCCGAACAGGGGCGTAGAAGGCCGCCGCGTCGTGGAAGATCAAAATGGCGATCTGGTCGTCGCAGCCAACCAGATAGACAGCATCACGTTGAAGCGGGACATTTACCTGATGAAATCCGATGCCTCGGGCCTGCCGCTGTGGGAACGCAATATCGGCCTTAAAACTTTCCAGGATATTGCCTACGATTTGATGAACACCACCGACGGCGGCTACCTGGTCGGCGGCTCCGCCAACCCCAGCGACTGGCCGCTTGCCATGATGGTCAAAACCGACGTGAACGGCATTATCAAACCCGGCCGGATCACCGGCAACGTCGTGCACGACCTGGATCTGGATTGCCTGAACTCCGCCGGCGACACGCCTTTGAAAGACTGGGTGGTGGAAGCGAAACTGGACGACATAAATATCTATTTCGGAACGACAGACAGCACAGGCAATTACACAATTGCTTGCGATACAGGCGACTACGTGGTGCGGCTCATTCCGCCGGTGAGTTACTGGAATTCCTGTGTAGCGCCCACAACAATACATGTCGGCTACCAGGACACCGTTCAAATCGACTTCCCGGTACAGAACGTCATCGACTGCCCTTATCTGACCATCAGTCACGGTGTCACACCCATACGGCCCTGCAGCACCACGGTATTTATTGTGCACTACTGCAACACCGGCCCGGTAACGGCGGAGGATGCTTATTTCACGTTTGAACTTGACCCGCTGTTTACGTTCGTCGGTGCGGATACGCCGCCTTCCGAACAAAACGGAAACCTGTTTACTTTCCAGTTGAACGATCTTGAATCGGGCGAATGCGGCGATTTTCATATTACGGCCACGGTGAATTGTGCAGCAGAATTGGGCCAGGTTGCCTGCACGAACGCGCATATTTACCCCGACAGTTTGTGCACACCTCCCGACGAAGCCTGGTCGGGCGCCCAGATCCGGGTGGAAAACTCCTGCGACGGCGATTCGGTCCGCTTCAAACTGATCAACCAGAGTGAACAGGCAATGCCCGGTCCGTTGCAATACATCATCATCGAAGATGCCGTGCTGCTGATGGACAACTATTTCCAACTGGGGCCTCACGAAGAACGGAACATCGCTTTGCCGGCCAACGGCTCAACCTACCACCTCATCGCCGAACAGGAACCATTTGCGCCGGGCAACAGCCTGCCGCTGGCAGCCGTGGAAGCCTGCGGCGGGAGCCCTGCAAACCCTGGAAGCACCGGCTATTTCAACCAGTACCCGCAAAACGACGGCGATCCGTTTGTTTCTGAAAACTGCCCGATCGTGCTAAACAGTTTCGACCCCAATGACAAACAGGCCGTACCCACGGGCTTCGGACCGGAGCATTACATCTATCCGAATACGGATCTGGAATACACCATTCGGTTCCAGAATACCGGCAACGACACGGCTTTCCGCGTAGTACTGCTCGATACGATTTCCCGTTACCTCGATCCGGCCAGCATCGAAGTCGGCGCGTCCAGCCACCCCGTGCAGTTCAGTCTCGAAGGGAACCGCCTGCTGCGCTTTACCTTCCTGCCGATCCTGCTGCCCGACAGCACGACCAACCCGGAGGCTTCGCAGGGATTCGTGACGTTCCGCATCCGCCAAAACCCCGACAATCCGATCAATACGGTCATTGAAAACAAGGCAGATATCTATTTCGATTTCAACGTGCCGGTGCGAACCAATACGGTTTTCCATACCATCCATGAATCTCCGTTCGAAGTAGTCACTTCCACATCAATAGCCCATGAAAACACCCTGGAAATTGCGGCATATCCCAATCCTTTCTCCGATCAACTACGGATCAAACTGGATGGCGCGGTCATTCCGAACGCGACCTTCCATTTGTACCACTCCACCGGACAACTCGTGCGCACATTGGATTTGAATAACAATGAGGCGCTGCTGCAACGGGAAGGCCTGGATGCCGGATTCTATTTCTTTACCGTTCAGGCGGGTGCCAAGATGCTGGGTACGGGAAAAGTGGTGGTGAAGTAGATCGTAGTTATTAGTTATTAGGGCGCGTTGCGCCTGGCTGAGTGACTACTAAGCGAAGTGACCGGGCCGCTTTTTCAGCGACCCGGTCACTGGGTTCTAAACCTGCTTTGATTTATTGATTTTATCTTAACAGAGGGACTTTATTGAGTGACCGGGTCGCTGAAAAAGCGGCCCGGTCACTTTGCTTAGTCACTCAGCCAAGCGCAACGCGCCCTAATAACTAAAAACTGATAACCAATAACTTACACCAAATATCCAAACAACTTGTCATCCTTATTGATCTCCGAAAAATCGATGTGGTAGTGCTGGAGTTTGCCGATCAACGTTTCATAATCGGCGCGTTGCTGGAGTTCGATACCGACGAGGGCCGGACCGGAATCTTTGTTCGTTTTTTGCATGTATTCAAACCGGGTAATATCGTCGTTAGGGCCCAGCACATTGTTGACGAATTCCTTGAGTGCGCCGGGGCGCTGTGCGAAACGGATCAGGAAGTAGTGTTTCAGGCCTTCATATTGCAGGGCGCGTTCCTTGATCTCGGGCATACGATCGATATCGTTGTTGCTGCCGGAAATGACGCAGACCACATTTTTACCCCGAATGCGGTCGGCAAAATCTTCGAGCACGGCAATGCTGAGCGCGCCGGCAGGTTCCACAACGATGGCGTCTTCGTTGTAAAGTTTCAGAATGGTACGGCAAACGCGGCCTTCGGGCACCAGCGCCATATCGTCGAGCACCATCTGGCAAATACCGAACGTAAGGTCCCCCACCCTTTTCACGGCAGCGCCGTCTACGAAACGGTCGATGGAATCCAGCGTTACCGGGTGACCGGCCTTTAAAGCGGCCGACATTGAAGGCGCGCCTTCGGGTTCTACGCCTACGATATAGGTTTTCGGGGAAAACGTTTTAAAATAGGTGCCCATTCCCGAACTCAGTCCGCCGCCGCCCAGGGGCATGAACAAAAAATCCACTTCGGAAATATCTTCGAGTATTTCCACCGCCACCGTTCCCTGCCCTTCGATGATGTGCGGGTGGTCGAACGGCGGAACAAAGATCATGTTTTGTTCCGTGGTAAACTGTTTGGCCGCCGTAGCGCAATCGTCGAACGTATCGCCTACGAGTTTGATCTCGACAAATCCCTCGCCGAACATCATCGTTTGCGACACTTTTTGCCGGGGCGTAATCACCGGCATAAACACTACGCCGCGCGCGCCCAGTTTTTTGCAGGAATACGCAAATCCCTGGGCATGGTTGCCGGCGCTGGCACACACCACGCCGCGTTGCAAATCCTCGGCATCCAACTGGCTCATCATGTTGTAGGCGCCCCGAAGTTTGTAGGAGCGCACTTTCTGCAAATCTTCCCTTTTGAGCCACACATTGCAGTCGTACAACTTGGACAAATTCGCATTGCGAATGAGCGGCGTACGCCGGACGACATGGTGCAGGCGTTTGGAAGCGAGCAGGATATTTGCGGGCTGGATGGGAATGGTATGGGTGGCGTGTGTCATTTTTCTTTGTTTGGTTATTGGTTATTGGTTATTGGTTATCAGGGATGACAACGCCTGGCATCCTAAGAAGCAATGCCAAGGGTTACAACACTAATAACCAATAACGAATAACCAATAACAATTACGCTTCCGCTTCCGCAGGCTGATTCTCCGGCCTTAAGCTCCGAACCGTCTGCCCTGCCTGCCACATTTCGCTTTCGCGCAGTTCTTTCAGTTCTTCTTCCAGTTTCACGCGATAGTCAGGCTGGCTGTTGGAAGCGATGGAGCGGGCGGCTTCCTTGCCGGTAGCCACACTTTCGTAGAGTTCGTTAAAAACAGGCTGCGTAGCGTCACGGAATTTTTTCCACCAGTCCAAAGCGCCGCGTTGAGCGGTCGTGGAGCAGTTGGCGTACATCCAGTCCATGCCGTTTTCAGCCACCAGGGGCATCAGCGACTGCGTGAGTTCTTCCACCGTTTCGTTGAAAGCCTCGCTGGGTGTATGACCGCGTTCGCGCAATACGGCGTATTGTGCCGCGAAAATGCCCTGAATAGCACCCATCAAAGTGCCGCGTTCGCCGGTGAGGTCGCTGTACACTTCTTTTTTGAAATTGGTTTCGAACAGGTAGCCGCTGCCGATCGCGATGCCGAGTGCGATCACACGTTCGAACGCGCGGCCGGTAGCATCCTGGTGGATGGCGTAACTGCTGTTAAGGCCGCGGCCTTGCAGGAACATGCGGCGCAGGGAAGTGCCCGAACCTTTGGGGGCTACGAGAAACACGTCGACGTCCGACGGCGGAATGATGCCTGTCTGATCGTTGTAGGTAATGCCGAATCCATGGGAGAAATACAGGGCTTTGCCGGGCGTGAGGTGTTTTTTCACCGTAGGCCACATCTGGATTTGCGCAGCGTCGCTGAGCAGGTAGCAGATGACCGTGCCGCGTTCGAGCGCTTCTTCGATGTCGAACAGCGTTTCGCCGGGAACAAATCCGTCGGCGAGGGCCTTGTCCCAGGATTTGGAGTTTTTGCGCTGGCCCACAATTACGTGGATACCGTTGTCGCGTTGGTTGAGCGCCTGTCCGGGCCCCTGCACGCCATATCCGATGACGGCTACGACTTCATCCTTCAGGATGGCCTGCGCTTTTTCGAGGGGGAATTCTTCGCGGGTGACGACATTTTCAAGCGTGCCGCCAAAGTTGAGTTGTGCCATTTTTATTGAAATTGTTGAATTTTTATGTTGTTGATTGTTGAGGGGTTTATGAGTTTATAGTTTATTGTTTATGAGGTTTATAAGGTTGATGAGGGTTGATATTCACGATTTCCAAATGCCATGGGCAATGTGCCCCAAACACAAAACACCACACACCAAACACGAATCTTACATGACAAAAACGCGGTCCTTTTCATTCAGGTACTCGTTTTCAAACGTGTCT
>JAKQJD010000134.1 GCA_029561355.1 Bacteroidota bacterium
CGCAACAACAACGATAATCACAGTATAAAATTCGTACCTTTGCGGCGTTTTAGAGAGGGCGAGGCTTCCGTATGTTCGTTTTTCTGACCGCCCGTCCGGCGGAATGTGTGGGAAAAGGAGAGCAGAGGGTGCTGGCAGCCAATACCCTTGTTCACAATTTTTCCGAACTATTCATTTGTAAATGAGCACATTCCAAGAGCTCGGCATCGCCGACGAATTGCTGCAAGGCATTGCAGCCCTGGGTTTTGAAAACCCGACTCCCGTACAAGAACTCGTTATCCCGGTCGCCCTCGAAGGCGATACGGACATCATTGCCCTGGCGCATACCGGCACCGGCAAAACCGCCGCTTTCGGCCTGCCGCTGCTGCAACGCATCGACCCGTCCGAACGTGGTATTCAGGGCCTGGTACTGTGCCCGACGCGCGAACTCTGCGTGCAGGTAGCCAGCGACCTGGAGAATTACTCCCAGTTTGCCCACCAGTACAAGGTAGTAGCCGTATACGGCGGCGCCAGCATCGATACACAGATCCGGCAGATCAAGGCAGGCGCACAGATCATCGTCGCTACACCCGGCCGTCTGATGGACCTCATGACCCGCAAAGCCGTACGCCTCGACACCGTACACCGTGTGGTGCTCGACGAAGCCGACGAAATGCTCAACATGGGCTTTAAAGAGGCCATCGACTTCATCCTCGCCGCCGCCGAAGGCCGTCAGTCCATCTGGCTGTTCTCCGCTACCATGCCCAATGAGGTGCGTTTCATCGCGTCGCATTACATGAAAAACCCGCGCGAACTCAGCACCGGCAACAGAAACGAAGGCAACGTCAACATCGAGCACCAGTATTACCTGTGCAAAGCCGACGACCGTTTTGCCACACTGAAACGGGTCGTGGATGCCAATCCCGGCATTTACGGACTTATTTTCTGCCGTACCAAAATTGAAACGCAGGAAGTAGCCGAGCAAATGATCCGCGACGGCTACAACGCCGACGCCCTGCACGGCGACCTGGCGCAAGCCGACCGCGACCGCGTGATGCAGCGTTTCCGTGAAAACAACCTGCAACTCCTGATCGCTACCGACGTAGCGGCACGGGGTCTCGACGTGAGCAATATCTCCCACGTTATCAACTACGGCTTGCCTGATGAAGCGGAAATTTACACCCACCGTTCGGGCCGTACCGGCCGCGCCGGCAAACAGGGTATTTCCATCAGCATCGTTACGCCGAAGTTTGAGGAGAAAATCCGCCTCATCGAGCGCAAAACGAAAGCGCATTTCACCAAAATGCAAATTCCTTCGGGCATCGAAGTGTGCGAACAGCAGTTGTACCACATCATCAACGGCATTCACACGCAGGAGGTGCATTACGCTGAAATTGAGCCGTTTATGCCGCGCATTTACGAGGAACTGAAGGATATGGACAAGGAAGAACTCATCAAACGCTTCGCCAGCGTGGAGTTCAACCGCTTCCTCGCCTACTACCGCAACGCACCCGATATCAATATTTACCCGAAAGGCGACCGCCGCGGCGAAAGGCCGAAAGTGGAAGGCAATGCCAGCGGCGACATGCAGCGCCTGTTCCTCAACGTGGGTGAAATGGACGGCGTCAACAAAAAAGACTTCCTCAAACTGCTCACCCGCAGTTTCGGCGTACCAACCCGCTCCGTCGGCCATATCGATATGAACCGTGCGTACATGCACTTCGACCTCGATGCCGGATTCGTGAACGTGGTCCGCAAAGGCCTGTCCGAATTCACGATCAACGGCCGCCGCATCCGTGTCGACGACGCTTCCCCGCAGAAAGAAAAACTGGCGACCCGCGAGAACAAGGTCTTCGACAAGTTTGAAAAAAAAGGTCCGAAGGCTAAGAAGAAGTGGTAGTTTTGTGTGGTTATTAGTTATTTGTTATTCGTTATTAGTGGTGGTAGCCCTTGGCTTGATTACTTATGAAGCCAAGGGTTATCACCACTAATAACCAATAACTAATAACCAATAACGTATAACTACTTCCGCACAGATGCCCGTTTTTGCTCTAAAAAATTGGTTTTCAACACTTACGATACTACTTACCTTCGTTTTCAGCCTCCAGGGCCAGACGGAAGCCGTGGCCGAATTGGACAGCGTGGTGGAAACCGGCGACCCGTTCGTGCTACAGTTGCACCTGCCCGACGTGCTGGGGGTCGTTCCTGAGGCCGTCGATTTTTCTCCCTGGGACAGCATTTTTCCGGCCGAAAACATCCTTTCGCAAACGGCCTGGCAGCGTACCGCCAAGGGTTACAACAAAGAAGTGACCCTGATCATTTTCGATGCCGATACGGCCGTGCAGTTGCCGCCGTTGCCGATCCAGTTGAAAGGCGGCGGACAGGCACACACCAACCCGCTCGAAATCACCATCCTCCCTACCCCATCGCCCGACGACCTGCGCGACATGTCCGACATCAAGGACATCCGCCGCGAGCCCTTCAGTTGGCGCGCATTCCTGTACGCTTACCGGCAATGGTTTTTGCTCGCGCTGGGCCTGCTGGTCCTATTCGCCATTCTCTACCGTTTATACAAACAGAAATACCGCAGCGAGGCTGCCCTCTCCCGCACGGTGCAGTTGCCGCCGCATGAATATGCCCTGCGCCGCTTCGACGCGCTCGACCGCCGCCAACTCTGGCAAAAAAAAGACCTGAAAGGCTATTACGCCGAACTGACGCACATCGTGCGCGAATACCTCGAAAAACGATATCAAATTCCGGCCTTGGAATCCGTATCCGGCGAAATTTTACGCGAACTGCACCAAACGGATTTTCCGGCAACGCTGGTGCCCGATTTACAAAAACTCCTTTCCGAAGCCGACCTGGCAAAATTTGCACAATCCGCCCCGCCCGATTTTTACCATGCGGAAGCCATGCAAAACGCACGCAGGATGATAGCGGAAACGATTGAAAAACAAGTAGTTGAACCAAACCCAGCGCCGTGACCTTCGCCCAACCGATCTGGCTGTTACTGATACCGTTTTTACTGTTTTCCTTCTGGCATTTCGCCAAAAAAGCGAAAACTGCCTCCGGGCAGGCGGCCATGCGCCTCTCACAGGCCCCTGAGGGCCCGGGTACCTGGCGCGCCCGGGTACGACGCGCCCTGCCGTGGTTGCGCCCCGCAGCGCTCATCCTGCTCGCTGTGGCGATGGCGCGCCCGCAACGCAAATGGCAGGAAGAAAAGATAAAAGCCGATGCGGTGGACATCATGCTGGCAATGGACATTTCCCCGTCCATGCTCAGCCGCGATTTCGACCCCGATCGCCTCGCCGTCGCCAAAACGGTCGCCATTCACTTCGTCGATAAACGCCCGTACGACCGGCTCGGCCTCACGGCATTTTCAGCGGAAGCATTTACCCAATGCCCCCTCACGACCGACCGCCGGGTGATACAGGAATTTATCAAAAACCTCCAGGTCGGCAGGCTGGAAGACGGCACCGCCATCGGTATGGGCCTTGCCACCGCCGTAAACCGCCTGAAAGACAGCGCCTCCAAAAGCAAACTGGTCATCCTGCTCACCGACGGCGAGAACAATGCCGGCTACATCGACCCCATGCAGGCCGCAGAAATTGCCCACACGCTGGGCATACGCGTTTATACGGTCGGCATCGGCACGGAAGGCGTGGTCATGTCGCCCGCGCAGCGCAATCCCGACGGTTCGTATATTTATGCGCCGCGGGAAATGATGTTTGACACGCAGTTGCTGGAAGAAATTGCCCGTGCCACAGGCGGCAAATTTTACCGCGCCTATTCGGAAGACGACCTGGAAGGCATTTATGCGGAGATTGATAAACTTGAAAAAACACGCATCGAGGTCACGACGATTCAGCGCACCAAAGACTTTTTTCAATGGTTGCTGGCTATCGCTGCAGTATTTTTGTTGTTGGAATTGCTGGGGAGATGGGGGTTGCTGCGGTCCATATTGCCTTGATTTTGTTATCCGTTATTAGTTATCAGTTATCAGGAAGCTCCGCTCATGGCATTCGTTAAATAATCCGCGTAAATCCGCTTTTATCCGCGTGATCCGTGTTGCAAAATCCGCGTAAATCCGCTTTTATCCGCGTGATCCGCGTTGCAAAATCCGCGTAAATCCGCTTTTATCCGCGTGATCCGCGTTGCAAATAATCCGCGTAAATCCGCTTTAAATCCGCGAAATCCGCGTTGCAAAATCCGCGTTGCACCATGTTTAAATTCGAATATCCCGACCATTTCTACCTACTCTGGGCCTTACCCATCGGCGCCTTGCTGCTGGCAGGTTACTGGTCGTGGCGCCGCAGATCGGTAGAATGCCTCGGCGACCCCGCGCTGGTAAAACGCCTGCTGCCGGACATGTCGCCCGCGCGGTTCTGGCTCAAAAACGCCTTGTTCGGCATCGGGCTGGTGTTGCTGGCCGTAAGTTGGGCCAATCCGCAGCGCGGCGCCAAACAACAGCAAGCGACCCAGGAAAGCGCCGACGTATTCATTGCGCTCGACATTTCCCAAAGCATGCTGGCGCGCGATATCGCACCGAGCCGGCTGGAATACGCGCAGGTTTTTGCCAAAAAACTGGTACAAACACTGGAAGGCGAACGCATCGGGCTGATCTTTTTCGCCGGCGATGCCTTTCTGCAAATGCCGCTGTCGACCGACTATAACTTCCTCATGCAGAGCCTGCAAAACGCCGAACCCGACCTGATCACCGAGCAGGGAACGGCCATTCCGAGCGCGATCGACCTGGCCATGCAATCGTTCGGCGACGAACCCGGCGGCGGCCGTGCCCTCGTTATCATCACCGACGGCGAAAACCACGACGAGGATGCTGTGGAGCGCGCCGAAGCCGCTTACGAAGACGGCATCGTGATCTGCACCGTGGGCGCAGGAACCACCGACGGCGGCCCCATTCCCGTGGGCAATTCCGATTTTTCCGAATACAAACGCGACGAGGACGGCGAGGTGGTGCGCACCCGGCTGAACCAGCAACTTTTATTCGACCTCGCACGCGCCGGCGGCGGTCAGACGTTTAATATCAAACAAAGCGATTCGGCACTGAGCGCGTTGAAACACGTAGTGGACGGGCTGGAAAAACGCGAGGTCACTTTGCGTTCCTACACGGAATTCGAGTCCTATTTCCAGTGGTTTTTGCTGCCCGCTTTGCTGCTGTTGTTCGTCGACACCTGGATTCCTTTTTACCGAAAAAACTGATTGTCAAATGTTTACAGGTCATTTATTCAGTAAAAATATTGGTATTTTTTGCATCCTCCTTTTCGGGAAATGCCTGTCCGCGCAAACGGCTTACGAATCCCTGCGCGCCGGCGACGCCGCCTACGACCGCAGCAACTACAGCAAGGCCGAGCCGCACTACCGTCGCGTGACGGAAAAAGAACCTGCCAACTGGAATGCCGCATACAACCTCGGCAATTCGTTGTACGAGCAGGGAAAATATGAAGAAGCCGGCAAGATTTTCGAAAAAGCAGTCGCCAACGCCCCCGACAACCGCTCCAAAGCGGACGTGCTGCACAATGCCGGCAACGCTTTGCTGAAACAAAACAAATTCAAGGAAGCCATCAAAGCCTACGAAGGCAGCCTGCGCCTGCGCCCCGGCGATCCGGACACCAAAATGAACCTGCAAATGGCCAAAAAGAAAGACCAGCAGGAAGAAAAGCAGAAGCAACAGAATCAAGATCAGCAGAATCAGGATAAAAACCAGGACCAAAACAAAGACCAAAACCAGCAACAAAACCAGGACCCAAACCAGGATCAGCAGAACCAGGATCAGAACAAAAGCCAGAACCAGCAGCCACAGCAGCCTCTCCAGCAAAAGCAGCAGCCCAACCAGCAGCAGGAACAGCAAAACGATCCGCAACGTATGAAACAGGAGGAAGCCAAACGCCTGCTCGAAACGACCATCGGCCCGGAAGACCGCAAAAACGCCCGCAAGTACCGCTCCGGCCAGGCCCGGAAAGTACCCGCCACAGGCAAAAAAGACTGGTAAGCACCGTAATTTTCCTGCTGCCCGCATATATTTGCAAACCCTCCCCTCAACCATCTCAACCTCCACCACTCAACAGTCTCAACAACTCAACCCCCAACAACCTCAACCAACACTAACCAACAAAACGCTGTCAATCATGAAAGAAAAAGGTGTACCTACCGTCGACCTCTCCAAATACGTACACGGCACGCAGGAAGAAAAAGACCAGTTCGTGCAGGATATCGGCCGCGCTTTCCACGAAGTAGGATTCGTGGCGGTGGTCAACCACGGCATCCCCAAGAAACTGGTGGATGACTTTTACAGCGCTTCCAAAGCGTTTTTTGCACTTCCCGATGATGTAAAAAGGCAGTATGAAATCTCGGGTATGGCGGGCCAGCGCGGCTACACGTCATTCGGCAAGGAGCACGCCAAACAATCGCAGGTAGCCGACCTGAAGGAGTTTTTCCAGATCGGCCAGGAAGTACCCGACAGCCATCCGCTCAAGGCACAATATCCTGACAATGTGCAGGTTGTAGAAAGCCCCGAAGTGTCCCAACTGGGCAAACAACTCTACCAGGCTTTCGAAAAAGCCGGCGGTGAACTGCTCGAAGCCATCGCCGTGTACCTCGACCTGCCGAAAGACTATTTCCAGGGTTACATCACGCACGGCAACTCGATCCTGCGCAGCATCCACTACCCGCCCATCACGCAGGAACCCGCCAGCGCCATCCGCGCCGAGCAACACGAAGATATCAACCTCATCACGCTGCTGGTGGGCGCCAGCGCCGGCGGCCTGCAACTGCTGAACTCCCAGAACCAATGGGTGGCCGTGCAGCCGGAAGCCGACGAAATCGTGATCAACGTAGGCGATATGCTCCAGCGCCTCACCAATAATTATCTGAAAAGCACCACGCACCGCGTCGTGAACCCGCCGCGCGAGGAATGGCACCTGCCGCGCCTGAGTATTCCGTTCTTCCTGCACCCGGTGAGCCAGATGAGCCTGAACGCCCTGGAAAGTTGTGTGACCGACAGCAATCCGCAGCACTACGCACCGATCACGGCCGGGGAATACCTGGATGAGCGGCTGCGGGAAATCGGACTCAAAAAATGATAAATGATGAATGATGAATGAAAATGCGGTGCCCCCATTCATCATTTATCGTTCATCATTCATCATTCCAGAATTAGTTTTAAAATAAATTAGGTTTTCTCGCTCGAATGATATTATCTTTGCGCCACTAAATCGCGGAGTGGAGCAGTTGGTAGCTCGTCGGGCTCATAACCCGAAGGTCGTCGGTTCAAGTCCGGCCTCCGCCACAAAGAATCCCTGCATCGAAGTTTTCGATGCAGGGATTTGTTTTTTTAAGCCTTCGCTTATGTACACCGTTTACCTATTGTACTCTCCTCAATTTTCTAAATCCTATGTTGGCTATACTTCAGACTTAACAGCCCGCTTGATTTCACATAATATTCTCGGCCATAAAGGTTGGACATTGAAATACAGGCCATGGGAACTTGTCTACACAGAAGAGTTCAACACTAAAAAGAGGCAATGGACCGTGAAAAATGGCTTAAATCAGGTGTAGGTCGGGAATTCATTAAATCCCGAATTCAGGCATGGATTAATCCGTGAGGGCTCATATCCGCCGCGGCGGACGTCGGTTCAAGTCCGGCCTCCGCCACTAAAAATCCCTGCATCGAAGTTTTCGATGCGGGGATTTGTTTTTTACACACTATTTCAGGACAAACTTCTGAATCCTTTGCCGACACTGAAGATCACTGACAGAAACAAAATAAACACCAGCCGGCAAACCGGTCGTCGATACGGATTGGTGCACAGGTGTTTGAGAAGGCACCTTTCCCGTTTCTGAACGATAATATTCGTGACCGTCGATGCCAAACAGACGGATGATAAAAGATTGGTTTCCTGTCAGATTTAAAACAGACACTTGTAAAGGCTGACTTGCGGAAAGCAGGTTAGGCTTTATCTGTACAAGAAAAGATTCTTTTTCGAAAAAAGGATCCAGTGTGCCGCTTGTAATTGAATCGGATTCGAAAGCACCGATATCTACTGTATCCTGAAGAATGCGTGCGTGGCCGGCATAGTCGTATTGAAGTCCGAAAGTGTCGACGACAAGATTGCTGCCCCGGTTGATGGCAGGTGAGCCGGGCGGCACCGACAGATCGGGCATAGTTGGATCGGTGGAGACAAACTGTGGCGGCGTTTCGTAGATCATGCCGGTGCCGCAGGGATCGATGCCTTCGTATTCGCAGGTGGGCAGGTTGAGCAGGCAATGCTCTACGGTGTAGTTGTTGACATTAAAATTATCTGGATCATTATTGTAGAAAAGGCGATAGGCACCGGGTGATTCTTCTTCCCAGATGAGAGAATTGAGAATCGTCATCTTCTGATTAAAATTGGCATCGAAATCAGGTGTCCAATATTTGAGGAATGGAACGAGGCCGTTGTTAAGGAAGGTACAGTTGACCACATCCGTTTCAAGTAACCCTGGATCTGAACCTAAGGTCATGATCGTGCCGTCATTGTATGCGAATAAAGAGTTGGAAATGAAATTGTAATTCCGCATTCCCAGTGAACCATCCCCTCGAATGAAAAATGCTCCTCCACCCGTAAGGTTATTGGAATAGAGGTTTTTCAAAAAAATACAACGATCGATCTTCACTTGGAAATCAGTATTACCTCCCCCTGATAAATAAATTCCACATCCTCCCGCCAACGAGGTATTATGTTCAAATCTGGTTTGTTCTATCCGGAGTATTTGTTGCATGCCAAAGGAGCTTGAGACAAATGCTCCTCCATTATTATATTGGGCTCTGTTATGGGAAAAAACAGAGCTTCGGATACTAAATATAGTTGTGTCCGTTTGTTGAATATGTGTGATCGCTCCACCGCCTCCGTTTTTGGCATAGTTAAACGAAAACGTACACGAATCCATGGAATACCTCACATTTTCAGTCGATTCGAGATACATCGCAGCGGCCTCAAATTGGACTGTATCATTCAGGAAAGAGCAATTTCGCAAATAAATATCACCTGTAGGTTGAGTAATAGATAAGGCGCCTCCATATTGTGTGCAATAATTGCGCGAGAAAGTACAATTTTCAATAATAAATGGACGATTGGGTAGGCATTTCCCTACTTGGGAAAACCCTCCTCCCTGGTATTCTCCCTTGTTAAGTAAAAATGTACAATTCCTTACGGTAGCAGTAGAAGTATATTCCTGATAACGGCTCACGCAAGCCATACCACCTCCAGACGTGGCATAGTTTTGTTCAAAAGTACAATTCTGAATAATTGGAACTGATACGGGCCGCAATTCATCGGACCATACCAACAATCCACCACCATAAGCATGAGGAGTGGGATCATTAAATGTACCTCCTCTCGCGTGCATAACCTTAAACCCATCTAATACGGTCAAGGTGTCGCCCCCATAAATTTTCACTACATGATAGCTGTTGTCTTCCCATAATCCCGAAACTCCTATATCTCCGCTAAGAATGGTTGGGTTTATATTCCATGCGCGCTGGGCAAACAAAGTCTCCGTTCCTGTGAAACCTCCAGCCAAGTGAATTCCTGACGGAATATCAAACGATATGGTGCGATCATCGCTTTGCGTAGGTTTGTATGTACCGGCTGCCACCCAGACATCGTCGCCGTATTGTGCGATTTGAAGGGCGGATTGCAGATTGGTAAAGGCATCCTGCCAGCTAACACCTGTATTGTTACCGGAGGCGTCGTATTTGACATGCCAAATCTGTTGTGATAACAGAGCATTCTGGAGGCAGGCGAGGAATATTATAAAAATGAAACGTTTCATAGGGGCTAAAATAAAAACTCCTGCGCTTAAAATACAAGTTCCTTTCCGCTACCCGGCCCTTACCCCGAGCCGCGCTGACGCGCCGGCTGTGCCAGTGTGCCGCCTATGCCTGCGGTCCCACACAGATATCTTTGGGTTCTATGGCCATCCCTTCAGGTTCCCTCACACCCCTTTTCAATCCCCTCACTCCCCTTTTAGGCCTATCCCCCATATTCCCCCCTTCCCGAACACCCCGTTCCCGTCATCCAACGATCCTTTCCGGTTGTTTTGAGAAGTATTTGGCTGTTTTGCCGCATCGTTTAGGTCTTTTTGAGAAGTGTTTGGGTTGTTTTGAGATGTGTTTAGGTCTTTTTGCGAAACGTTTGGGTCTTTTTGAGAAGTGTTTAACTCCGTGACCTAAAAATTTCACTCCGGAACCCAAATACTTCTCAAAACAACCTAAACGTTTCAGCCCACCCACCAAACGCATCTCAAAACAACCCAAACGTTTCGCAAAAAGAC
>JAKQJD010000138.1 GCA_029561355.1 Bacteroidota bacterium
ACCCATCGATTGGGAAACGGAAATCGTGGCCGGCGAGGATGACTGGCAGTTCGGACTGGTCGATACCGCCTCTAAAGGGTATAGCAACGGTAATTCGATGGATGGCACCTGTTTTGCCCTGTTCGACGACGATCTGGTGGGCCAGGATGCACCTTATTCGATCGTGCGGATGGCTACGCCCTGGTTCGACGGCTCGGAATTTGCCAATTACGAACTCAATTTCGATATAATCCTGCGCTATTATAAAGAGCGGATCGCCGTCATCGTGCAACATGCCAACGGCGACGAATTTGTGGTACGCGAATCGGATGGCGATGTTGGAGGGCCTTTTTTTCCAGAATACCTGCATGCTGCGCTCGACCTTTCTCCCTATCGAAACCAGCAAATGCGGGTCGTATTTGAATTCAACGACGGCAACTCCTGGGGTTGGTGGGCCGGTGTCGACAACGTAAAAATAACCGGTACCGGTGTAGCCAACGACCTGTGTTCCAATGCCACGGAAATCTTTACCGGCGCCAATTGCCTGGAAGATGAAAACCTGACCGCCCTGTTCGACGGCCCGCCCGCAACTTGTACACCCAAAAGTATCGCCGGGCTCTGGTTCAAATGGCAGGCCACGTTCAGCGGTAAAGCAAAAGTGACGACACGCGCAGATTTCAACGACGTGGTGACGGTGTTTACCGGAAACTGCACCGCGCCGCAAACCCTGCTTTGCAACAACCACGACGAACACGGCTTTACCGGCGAAACCACCTATTTCACCGCACAGGCCGGCCTCAGTTATCTCATCCGGGTGAGCGGCCAGGAGGGAGGTTTCGGGGTGCCACGCGGTCATTTGTGCATCAACCTGGAACAGACGCCCGGTGCGCCCGCAGCCCCTGCCAATGACAACTGCACCGCCGCGACGCCCCTGACGGAAAATGCCAACTGTGTGACAATCAATAACCTTCATGCAAATACGGCTGCTGTGCTGCCGTCGCTTGATACGCTTGCACGCGCCGAAGTATGGTACAGTTTCACAGCTCCGGCCCTGGCTGCCAACGAACGCCTGGAAATCAGGAGCAATGCCAATTTTTCCGATGTTATCACCTTGTATCAGAACGGATGTGCCAACCTGCAGGAAATTGCCTGCAACCATAAAGGCGGCATTCTGGAACTGCCTGCGCTGACGAACGGTCAAACCTACCTGGTTCAGATTGCCGGAAACTTCGCTACTGTGGAAGGTAACCTTTGCCCGCAACTAAACCGGAAACCGGTAGAAGCGCCGGCCAATGACGATTGCCTGGCGGCCGTTTCCATCGCCCTCGGCAGCCAGTGCACAGCGTCGGGCAATTTGAACGCAACTTTTTCGGGCAAACAACCTTCCTGCGTGGTGGATGCCGACCGCGATGTATGGTTCAAATTCACGGCGCCCAGTTCCGGCACCGTCCGCATCAACAGCGGCGCCGCGTTCGAGCACGTTATGAGTGTGTGGCAGGGCTCCTGCAACAACCTGCACGAAGTATTTTGCGCTAAAAATCCGCTGCGCTGCAACGGGTTTATTACTGTTGGAAATCTCAGCGCCGGACAAACGTACCTGGTGCAAATCGCTTCCTGGAACAGCGCGGCAGGTTTGAACAGCGGCAATATTTGCCTGAAAATAACAGACGGACTTACACCGCCCGAATTCCAGCCCATGTCGCTGCAGATCGAAGAGAATTGTATCGGCGCAGGGCTGGCCCAACTGAAAGTAAACGCAAACGATGGCGTGGCGCCGTATGCCTATCAGGGCACTCCGGACGGACAGATCCTGAACAGCGGCGACATTTACCTGGTGATCGCCACGGATGCAATGGGTTGCGAGCAATCGATCGTCGGGATCGTTGATGAATGCCTGGCCAACGACTGCAACGTGATTGCTGCCCTGACGGCTGAAACGCCGACCTGCTCGGAATCTGCCGACGGAACCCTGAGCGCCAACGTGGTCGGCGGGGTAGAGCCTTACGTCTATCTATGGTCCAACAATGCGACCACTGCTTCCATTCAAAACCTGAGCGGCGGAATATACACGGTTACGATCACGGATGCGGTTGATTGTGAAACAGTTATCACACAACAACTGACGGCCCCGTCTCCTATCACGATTATCCCGTCGGGTATAGAACAACCTTCGCAGGGACAGAGCAATGGAGCCGTTTATGTGGATGTATTCGGCGGAAACGGTATTTACTCTTATGCATGGCTGCTCAACGGCGCACCGTTTGTGAACTCAGAAGATCTGACAAGCGCTCCGGCCGGGGAATATGAATTGCAGGTGACGGACGGGAACGGTTGCGTTTCGACGTTCGCTTATACGTTGACTGAAACAGTCGGTACCAGTCAGCCCGGTGAGCAGATTTTTGCGGAAGTTTTCCCTAATCCCGCCCGCGAAAAAGCCACGCTGGCGGTGGCGTTCCCCACCACACGCGCCTTGTACTGGAGCATTACGGATGCAAACGGCAGGGTGCTGAAAAACCAGGCTGCGGGCCAGGTGCGCGAACAGAATATTTCACTGGAAATCAAGGACTTGCCTGCTGGCGCCTACCAGGTTCGGGTGATCACCGAGCACGAACATTTCGTGCAGCCGCTGGTGGTTGTGCGATGAATTTTGGGATTTTGTACCGAAACACTAAATACGAAACACCATACACTCACTTCAGTGCCACTTACTGGTATCCACCAGCGCGCCGGCCTCGTTCAGCAGTTCCTTCATTTTGCCGCTGTCGTTGGCAAAAATGCGCAGGTTTTTTTCGTGCTGTTCCAGGGTGAGTCCGTGCATTTCCAGCACCTGCCTGAAATATAACTGTGCGAGGCTGTCTTTTTCATATCCTGCAATGCCGTTGGTGGCGGCGTCCGCAATAGCCAGGTCGGCTAATATACGGGCCATCTTGTCTTCCGACACGGTGGGTTGCTCCACAGATTTCTGGAAATTACAGGCGCTGACAAATGTCGCCATCAGCAATACAATCAAGCAAATGCGCATGGGTGATGTTTTAGAAATGCAGGGTATTTGTTTTTTCGAGTATACGAGGATGCGAGTATTTGAGCATAATTGATTCGTTGTCAGTCAGATACTCAAATACTCGCATCCTCGAATATTCAAAAAAACAAACACGCTCTTATATTGAAGCACGTTACCGGTTCACTTCTTTCGGGAAAAAACGCGCTTTCACGCGGCTGTTCCCCTCATACAGCGTATTCCAGTGTTCTGCTTCCGATTCAATCTGAACGATCCCGCAGGTTGGAATGTTGTCTATGTAGTTTTCCGAAAACAAGTTGGCTACTTCCGTAAAAGTAGGATTGTGACCGAACAGGCATACCACCGTTGCACTGTCGGGCAAATTACTGATAATACGCAGGATGTCGGTGGGGGCCGCTTCGTAAATATCCTGCTCCCGAAGCACCTGGTTTTCCTCTATTCCGAATTTTTCTGCAAAAAAAAGCGCCGTCGTAATGGCGCGTTTGGCAGGGCTGCTTACCAGCAAATCGGGTTTAATGCCTTGATCTACAAGCAATTGTGCCATCATCGGAGCTTCGCGGAAACCGCGTTCGTTTAATGGGCGGTTGAAGTCGCGAAGGCCCGGATTGTCCCAGCTCGACTTGGCATGGCGGATAATATATAAGGTACGCATAGCGGCAAAGGTAAGGTTCGTTGTTTGTAGGATGCAGCAAATTATCGTACATTTGAGGTTTGGCTATTGAAAAACACCCCGGAATCCCACATCTGATTACCATGCAACAAAAACTCTGGCTTAAAGATTTTGAACACCACATCAATGCACAAACCTGGATTGCGGCGGAAGCGCTGCTACAGGCCGGTGCGGTGAAAAACCTGCGCGAGGTGGAAAAACATTTTTGGGTAGCGTTGGTAGCATCAGACGAAGGGCATTTCGAGACCGAGATGATCATCACCCCGCACAAGATCAAGGCATTTACCTGCGAGTGTTTTGGAGAAGGCAGGCGCCTGATATGCCCGCACATTGCGGCTTCCCTGCTGAAACTGCGGCAGTTTCTGGAGCAACGCCTGGAAGAACGCCGCGTCAAAGCCGAGCTACAGGAACACAAGGAACGCAGCCGGCTCACCGTGCAGGATGCATTGGAAAATGCCACGCCGGAAGCCATTACGGAATTTGTACTGGAATACGCCCGCCGCGACCGCGACTTTTCACTGGCCCTTAAAACCTGGTTTGCGGGCCTGGTAACGGCCACTGAAAACCCGTATCTCCTGGTGCTGGAATCAGTCATTCCGAAAGGGAAAAATTTTCGGGAACCCGAATTCCGACGCCTTCGCAAAACGCTGGACGACCTGTCGATGCAGGCGGACAGTGCCTTCGGCCTCCGCAATTTTCAAACTGCATTTCAGATTAATGCGGCTGTTTTAAGAAAAATCGGGGCCTTCCTGCCCTTGAATTCCGAAACCCGTTACACCAATCTGTTGCAATACTACCAGACAGCCCTGCAGCAATTGTTCGCACTGGAAAAAGACCAGGTCGCGCAGGAATTGCGTGATGCCATCTGGGATTTGCTGTTCGAACAGGGTCGTACGGGGCATCTGCCTGCCGAAAGCCAGCGCGAAGCCATTCGGTATCTGAGCAAATCGGCCGGCGAGGCACACAAGTTCGAACAGTTCAACCGACTGTTCGATGAAACGCCGGCTCCTGCTCCCCCGTTTATTCTGCATCTTTTTGTCGTGGCACTGGCCGAACGGGGTGCTGCGTCTTCCGTGGCGCGTGTCCTGGAAGATTTTTTGGAGCAACCGGAAAAGGTGAAAAATGCGATTCTCATCCTGTATTACCTGCATTATTGGGAGGCTGTTACACTTGCCGGCGAGGCATTTTTGAATAAAGAAGGCCTGTCTGCGGGCTGGCGCCGCGAAATGGAGGATATCCTGCTGTTTATCGCCGAACAAACAGGTGACACGGAACGCCAGCGCGCACTGCTGCGGCAGCGGTTTCTGCTGTCGGGTAGTTTTGAATTTTATGAAAAATTAAAACGAGCCTCCGGAGCCGAGTGGACCGAAACCCGGGAGGAACTGGCCACCACGTTGCAGGCCAGGGGAGAACGCCATAAACTGGCTTCCATGCTTGCGCTCGACCAGGAGTTCGACGCCCTTGCACAATTATTACAGGAAGAAACGGATATCAGGCAGTTGCAGCGATTCGAAGCGCTTTTTCTAACCGATCACCGCGCATTTGTTCGCGACCGGTACGTGGTTTTGATGGGTGATTACCTGATCGATCATTTCGGCCAGCCCGCAGCCGCTTACGTCCGCCAGCAACTGGCCGTACTTTTGCAAAAAGGGGAGCCGGAGTTGGTGCGCGAAATTATTCTCGCCCTCACCGCCCGCTATTCCGACCGCACTTCATTGCCGGAAGAACTGGCCGAATTGTTCCCGAAAACGAAAAAAAGAGTATTGCTTTGAATGATGAATGATGAACGATGAATGATGAATTTTTGGTGGCAAATTTTGGCTTGTACAATGAAAATGCCAATGGTTGCCAGCAAAATTCATCATTCATCATTCATCATTCAAATTTTCATCACCTTCCCTCTAAACACGTATTGCGCCTGCCGGGCTGTTACTACATACATGCCGGCTGGCCAGTTGCCGGCCGGGATCATAATGTTTTTGAAACGGTTCAGGTGTTCTTTGCCAGACTGAAAAATACGCCCGTTCAGATCGCTGACCGACCAGGTCCATTCACCTGAAATATCCTCGGGGAATGCCAGCCGCACATAATCGGTTACGGGCTGCGGGAAAACATGTAATTCCATGATCGATCTGGGTGTAAGAGAAGAAGGGGTTGCTTCACTGAGTAGTTGGACGCAATAATCTTCAACCTGTCCGTATTCGAATGATTCGCAGGGGCCTGGCATCGTGTTGTTCAGGTTTTTATATTTCATCATCACGCGCATACGGGTGAGGCCCTGCGTAAAAAACGGAGGTGGAACAATTTCTCCGGAAATAGGTCCGTCGTGCGCATATCCGGGATCGAATGCCAGTTCACCGAAATCTTCAAAATCACCGTCCATATTGAAGTCGATATAAATCCTGAAGAACTCCTTATAGGGCAGAGCGGCGAAACCGGGCGTAATGGTCACGGGCAGGATATTTTGTGGATGTATCTGCAGCAAATTGTCCGGATTGCCAGTGAAATTCTGATACCCGGAGCCGGCTGTTCCCGAGGTATTGGACCAGGAATCGATGGTCACGTTTTCAATCCATTCATACGTAGACTGTCCGGAGGCTGCCGGGCAGTAACCCGCATCCAGGCAAGAACCGCAACCGGCCGTTTGAAAATAGACGGAGGCGCCGTATGTCGTGCTGCCTGTATCGCAGCGCGTTTGTACCTGAAGTTCGTAGCTGGTACAAGGCAGCAGACCGGATATTTCGCAGGAAGTTTCACTGGTTTCCCATTCATCCCACACAGTGGCACTGATCGCTTTGATACGGTACCGGTAACCCGTAGCGGCGAGCACTTCCGTCCAGGAGCCTACACAGCCGGTTGTGGTTGTCAGGGTGATTTGCACGTAAGAAGGCGGGGCGCAGCAACCGTCGGATAAAAATATCACCGGCTCCGACCAGTTACTCCATGCTCCGGTGGAACTGCAAAAAGCGGATACGGCAAATTCATAGGTTGTACAGGCATCGAGGTTTTCCAGGGAAAAAGGACTGCTTACATTTTCAAGTTCGGTCCATTCCGAATCGTCTGTCGCACGCCAGCGGATTTTGACCGATTGAAAATCTGCAATGCTGATCCAATTCAGGACTGCCGAATGATTGGAAACCTCCGGCACATGCAGGCCGAATGGAGCAGGACAAGCGGCGCACTGGCTTTCATATTGCAGCAACATCTGGTGTATTTGCAGTCCGCCGCCGCTGAGCGTTTTGCCTTCCAGGTCTGCATTGGGTGAAACGCTTTGCAGGATCAGGTTTTTTACCCATGCCGCCGCCGCCGCCGGATCACTTTTTGCCAGCGCGATCAGATTGGGGCAGGGGGCGGAATACAGCAGGCCGACTGCGCCACTCACTTCCGGGGCTGCAAAAGAGGTACCGGAAAATAGCCCGTATGCGTTGCCTGATGCAGCCGTATACACATCTTTGCCGTAAGCGCCGAGGTCGATATGCTGTGCACCCCAGGCGGCATTGCCCGCTTTTTTATTGTTGTGATCCAGGCTGGTAACGGCAATCAGGTAATCACTCGGACAAGTTGTAGGCAGGTCGCCGGCGACGTCTACATCAACCGGAATATTGGCGGTGGCGGCAATACTCAGAATTCCGGCTTTGCCCAGGGTGTCCAGTGCAGCGCACCACAGCGGCGCGTCATCGGGAGTGCCGTAATCCGTTCCCCAGGAACAATTGACCGCTACCACAAAAGCGCCCTCCTGGCCGAAAGAGTTGTTGTATCGCTGCCGTGCCTGAAAAACGTAATCATATGCTTCCAGAATAGCAGCCTCCGAGCCGCTTCCGGCGACGAACATCAGTTTGACATTCCAGTTGATGCCGGTAACCCCGAAGGTGTTGTTGCCGCGCGCTCCGATAAGGGCACTAACCGGCGTGCCGTGTGTAGTCGTGTTGCCTTGTATTTGGTCGTTATCGGTCCAGACGTTCCATCCCCGGAAATCATCGGTGTATCCGTTTCCGTCATTGTCGATACCATCGCCCGGGATTTCGTTCCGGTTGTACCACATATTCGGAGCAATATCGGGGTGGTCTGCTGAAATACCTCCGTCGATCACGGCCACTACAATTGTATCGCCTGCGGGCGTCAGTCCGCCGGTTGTAATATCCCATGCCGGGATCGCGCCCAGGTCGGCGCCTGCGGTGCCGCCGCTTTGTCCGGTGTTGTTCAGTTGCCATTGCTGCACAAACAGCGGATCGTCGGGGAGCGTATTCCTTTGTGTCAGGGTATGGTTGAACTGTGCAGCCTGCACTTCCGGTTGCTGGCGCAGCCAATCCAGCAATTGGATGGTTCCGGGTTTTGAATCACCCGGTTCCAGCAACCATATATTAAGCGATGTGGAAATTTTTTTTTCCACAGTAGCAGCAGGCTGGAAAGAGCGCT
>JAKQJD010000168.1 GCA_029561355.1 Bacteroidota bacterium
GTTGTTATTCGTTATTCGTTATTCGTTATTCGTTATTCGTTATTCGTTATTCGTTATTCGTTATTCGTTATTCGTTATTCGTTATTCGTTATTCGTTATTCGTTATTCGTTATTCGTTATTCGTTATTCGTTATTCTACAACAAAAAAGCATTCTTTCGAGCCGCCAAACATATATGTAGATGCTCCCCTACCACCCTGATAACTAATAACCGATAACTAATAACTAACAACCACAAACAGGTTCTGCGCCACCTTTTCACTCAGCATCACCTCCGATTTGCCGCCGATGCGCACCTGAACCGACTGATCGTATTCGGTACGGTTTACGAGCAGCACTTCCACACCCAGGCCAAGACCGATCTGATCGAGGTATTTCAAAAAGGGCGTGGCATGGTCGTCGACACCGGTCACAATGCCTTTATCGCCCGGCTGAAGCAGGGAAACACGGACCTGTTGCCGGAACGTCCAGCGGCCCTGCGCGTCGGGAATCGGATCGCCGTGCGGGTCGAACCTGGGGAAGCCGAGGAAACTATCGAGCCGGTCCACGAGCGGTTCGCCCTGCACGTGTTCGAGTTGCTCGGCGAGGTCGTGCACTTCGTCCCAGGCAAAACCGAGTTTTTCCACCAGAAACACTTCCCAGAGCCTGTGTTTGCGGATCAGCACCGTAGCAGTACGGTTGCCTTCTTCCGTCAGTTCGACGCCCCGGTATTTTTCATACTTGATCAATTGTTTCTCCGCCAGTCGTTTCAGCATGTCGGTTACCGAAGCGGCGGCCGTATTCATCGCCGCCGCAATGGAATTGGTCAGTACAGCCTTGCCTTCCTTTTCGGCAATCTTGAAAATGGCTTTCAGGTAATTTTCCTCTGCGGTGGTAATGGTCATGGCGGCAACTGCGGTTAGGTCGCTAGGTTGAAAAACGGGATTTCGGACAAATGTATAATAATTTTTAGATTAACCTAAAAATTTGTTGAAATATATTGAGAACCGGAATGGGTTTATAGGTTTATGGTTTATAGGTTTATGGCCACTCGGAGGAAGCAAAATCCATTTCCCGAGTGGCCATAAACCTATAAACCTATAAACCTATAAACCCATAAACCCATAAACTTATAACCCTCCATTCTCCTCAATATGCAGCAAAATCCGCTGCTTCACCCGTTCGATCTTGCGGGTGAGTTCGCGAAAAAACCAGTCGCGGGTCTTTTCGGAGGAATGGGTGAGCGGGCTGGATTTGGCAATGACGTTTTGGAACCAGTCGTCCGTGTAATCGCAGAGTTTGGGATCCGAACTTTTAATAAAATTCGGGTTACAGAACGCGGCAAACACAAATTTCCCCACGTCGCTGGTAACGATGGCGGTGTTGTTGGTGTGCACCATTTCATTGTGGTAAATATGTAATAGCCCGCTGCCGTGTTCCGGTTTTTCACCGATTTTGAATTTTTTGCCTGCCGCCGCCAGCGCTTTCATGTGCGCAGCCCATTCGACGAGCCGTTCGCACAAAATAACGGCCTCCTGCGGGTCACGGAAACCGCCGGAATACACGTGGTATTCGATCTGCGCCAGCGTATTGTCTACGATATTGACACTCCAGAGTTCGGTGCTGTCCAGTGCGATATAGTGCTCCAGAAGTTTCTGACTGAGTTGTACGACCGGCAGCGTAACCAGTTGAAAATCGAACGGCCGGTCGCGCAGAAACTCCAGGTTCCAGGTAGTGCGCCCCCACACGTAGAGTTTGAAACAGATGAGTTCGGGGATAAAATTGTAGGTAAACACCGGAATTTCCACCGTGGCATAGTTGAAATGCACGTTCGGCAGGCGCCGGATTTGTTCGAGCGTAACGATGTAATCGTTCAGATACTGGGAAAAATCGGTTATTTTTTGCGAAAACGCATTGAAATTGCACATCACATTGTCGCTCTGCCCCACAATAAGCGCATCCAGGGAAATACGAAAATGCAGCGCCAGCGTGCTTATTTCCAGTGGCGACAAAAACGTATCGCCCCGCAAACGCCGGTAAACAGGATCTTTGCCCAGGTGCAAAATGTTGGCCAAATCCTCCACCGCATCGGCGCGGCGGGGATAACGCGAAAGAATCAGTTCGAAAAGTTGGTCCTGTAAGTTTTGTGGCGCCATGAGATTATAGAGTGACTTTAGGCGGTAAAATAACCAAGTTTTTGTAAATACAGGGTTGATGAAAGGTTGATGAGGGTTGATAAGGTTGATGAGGGTTGATATTCGACCACTCATTGAGTGAAAATTTTCAGGTTTACCGAGCGGCTGAACATCAACCCTCATCAACCTTATCAACCCTCATCAACAATTAATAAAATCCCGTTTGCCTTGAAAAAACCCACCATTTAACCGACCTTTGCGCCCGATTTCAGCGCAGCAGGTTGTTACGCACTCACCATTCAATCTTTTACCTTGAAAGCGATTCTCCTCCTCGAAGACGGCACCGTGTTCCACGGCAAAGCGGCCGGCAAAACCGGCACGACCACCGGCGAAATTTGTTTCAATACGGGCATGACCGGCTACCAGGAAATATTTACCGACCCCTCTTACACCGGGCAGGTGCTGGTAGCAACCAACGTACACATCGGCAATTACGGCATCAAGAAGGAAGAAGTGGAAAGCGAAAGCATCAAAATTGCCGGTTTCATTTGCCGCAATTTCAACATTCCTTACAGCCGCCAAACCGCAGACCGCAGCATTCAGGATTATTTTGAAGCCGAAGGACTGGTGGCTATCCACGACCTCGACACGCGGGCTATTGTGCAGCATATCCGCGAACGGGGCGCTATGAACTGCATCATTTCTTCTGAAACCGACGATATTGAGGAATTGAAAAAACGCCTGGCCGCTACACCCGGCATGGCCGGACTCGAACTGTCGAGTCATATCACGACAAAAGAACCTTATTTCTTCGGCGAAGAAAATGCCAAATACCGCATTGCCGTAATGGACTACGGCGTGAAAAAGAACATTTTGCGCAATTTCGACCAGCGCGACTGTTACCTGAAAATTTTCCCGGCCAAAACGGATTTTTCAGAAGTAAAAGCCTGGAATCCTGACGGATACTTCCTGTCCAATGGTCCCGGCGACCCTTCTTCCATGCCATATGCTGTGGAAAACGTGAAAAAAATGCTGAACGATGGCAAACCACTCTTCGGCATTTGCCTGGGCCAGCAACTGCTCGCGCTCGCGGCCGGTTTGCCTACCTATAAACTGCACCACGGTCACCGCGGCCTCAACCACCCGGTGAAAAACCTAGTTAGCGGCCTGTCGGAAATCACCAGCCAGAACCACGGTTTCGGCGTACTCGAACAAGCGGTGTATGACAGCCCTTCCATCGTGGAAGCCACGCACATTAACCTGAACGACCAAACGGTAGAAGGCATACGCCTTAAAAATTACGCGGCATTCAGCGTGCAATACCACCCGGAAGCCAGCCCGGGGCCGCACGATGCGCGGTATTTGTTTGATCAGTTTGTCGCTACGCTGTAGTTATTGGTTATTGGTTATTGGTTATTAGTGTGGTAACCCTTGGCTTTGCAACATAAGCCAAGGGTTACCACACTAATAACCAATAACCAATAACTACGACTTCTTAAACGCCAGAATCGCGTGTTTCGAAAATGCCGTCACAGCCAGTTTGCCGCTGATGATCGCCCGTTCGGAGAGCAGATTATCCCAGTGTTCGGTGCCCTGCCAGAAAACCTTTTTGAGTTCAAGCAGCGCTTCCGGGCTGTACGAGCAGAGATTTTTGCAAAGATGGTCGATATAAGCGTCCTGTTGCTCTACCGTGCCGAACACCTCCTGATATAAATTGTTGGATTTACCCCACTCGGCGGTCTGCCATTCCGTGGGTGTAAGGGCTAATTTGCTGAAAGCGGCAACGCCCATTTTCCGTTCGACAGCCGGACCGATCACGAAGGGGCCGAACCCCACGGCGAGTTCGCTCAGCCTGAACGTGGCAAAATGGGAAGCCACACAAAAATCGGTGGCAGCGGCAAGCCCTACCCCGCCGCCGATGGCCATACCGTGAATGCGGCCGACGACAATTTTCGGGCAGCGGCGCATGGCATTGATCACTTTGCCAAAACCGGAAAAGAAGGCTGTTCCCGCTTTAAAATCCTCGATTGCCATCAGTTCATCGAAACTGGCGCCCGCGCAGAACGTTTTATGCTCGGCACTGCGCAACACGATGACTTTTGCAGCCGCATTCCGGCCGGCGTCATCAAATGCGGTTACGAGTTCCGACAGCAGGCGACTGGGCAGGCTGTTATGATTCGGGTGGAAAAAAGTAATGTTGAGGACGCCTTCCGCGCTTAATTCGGATCGAACGTAGCCTTGTTGTGTGATGTCCATAAGAATTGGTTAGGTTTGCAGCAAAGGTAGGCTTTGCTTCGGCGGATTTAATGACTTACATTATCCAACACCTTGATTTCAGGTTTACAGGTAACCTGACAGGAGCAAAATACCTGTTTAATACTTACAAATTGGCTAACCCATGCGCGTTACAATCGTTCAATCTTCGCTGGTCTGGGAAAATCCGGAACAAAACCGGGCCCGATTTACTCAGAAAATTTCCGGCCTGAGCGGCCAGACCGACCTGATCGTGCTGCCTGAAATGTTCACGACCGGCTTTTCCATGCATGCCGCGGAAATGGCGGAAACGATGGACGGCGCCACGATGCGCTGGTTGGCGGAAACGGCGGAAATTTCCGGTGCCGCCGTCACCGGAAGTTTCATTTTCGGGGAAGCCGGCAAATACTTCAATCGCCTGGTTTTTATGCGCCCCGATGGCACGTTCGACACCTATGACAAACGTCATTTATTCGGCTTGGCCGCAGAACATGAACATTATACACCCGGAAAAAAACGCTTCACGGTGGAATGGAAAGGCTGGCGGATTTGCCCGCTGATTTGTTACGATTTGCGCTTCCCGGCATGGAGCCGCAACCTCGTTAGCAACTCGTTAACAGCCGAATCCGCCCCCTATGATTTGTTGATTTACGTAGCCAACTGGCCGGCACGCCGTTCGCACCACTGGAAAACACTTTTAACAGCAAGATCCATTGAAAATCAATCATTTACAATTGGTGTAAATATTTATGGAACCGATGGAAACGGTCTGGAATACACCGGAGACTCGGCAGTTGTTGATTTTGGAGGACAGGTGATTTGTCAAATTTCAGGGCAGGAAGGCGTACAGACTGCCGAACTTTCATTGGCAGATCAGCAGCATTACCGCCAACAATTACCTTTTTTGCAGGATGCGGATGTTTTTACGCTGCACTGACAACTAATTTCCACTTTTTATTCCAAATGCATTGTTTTTTCAAATGCATTACTACCTTTGCCGTCGGCTTGCGAAAGTTTTAACGTTTTTTTAAGGCTTCGTTATAATCCTTCCACCCGGGTACCCTCCCCCTTCGAGCAAGCCGCGAAGCCGTGTTCGGCCCCCACCGAAACCAATTTAATCTTCATCAACAGCGAACCCATTTTGCCGGGCATGACAGGCAGATTTTTGATCTCCCGTCCTGAGCTGTAAACTTACACACATGATTACAACAGATCCTTCCAGTCGACTCCAAGACCTAGTATCGCGTGCGTTTTTACCCATCCTCTTGTTCGTTGTTATAGCCTGCTCGTCTTTCAAAAGCGTTGGCCGCCGACCATCCGACCGCGCCGAAGACGTAGAAGCCATGCAACTGCGCTGCGACATTACCGGATACGCCCAGAATTTCCTGGGACTTCGCTACCGCTACGCGGGCGTTACGCCCAAAACAGGTTTCGATTGCTCCGGATTCACCAGTTACATCCTGCGTGAATTCAACCTGAAAGTTTCTTCCTGCTCCTCCACACAATCGCGTCAGGGCAACCGCATTTCGCTCGACGAAGTGCTGCCGGGCGACCTGGTTTTCTTCGGACGCCGGGGCCGTATTCAGCACGTGGCCATGGTAGTGGAAAAAACAGCCGAAGGCATTATGTGCGTGCACAGCACCTGCAGCCGCGGCATTATCGTAGAAAATATTTCTACTTCCAAATACTGGAAACCTAAAATCCTGTTCGCACGCGACATCATTAGTGGCCAAACGGCCGGTTAAGCGCCGTTACAGCACAACAAAACGTACCATGAGAAAAGGGTCGTCCCGCAGATAGCAGGATGGCCCTTTTTCGTTTTTTCAAACAAAAGGTGTTACTTTTGCCGTGCAGTTATTGGTTATTCGTTATTGGTTATTAGGGGTGGTAACCCTTGGCATACCGACGAACCAAGGGTTACCACCCCTAATAACCAATAACGAATAACCAATAACGTCTTCATGCCCACCCTCGACTCCAACATCGAATACCTCAAAGGCGTCGGCCCGCAGCGGGCGGAGGTGCTCAAAAAGGAATTGGGCATTTTTACCTGCAAGGACCTGCTGTTTCATTTCCCGTTCCGGTATATCGACCGCACCAAATTCCACCGTATCCGGGATATTCACAATGAAAATGAGCAGGTGCAGATCCGCGGCATCCTCCGGCGCCTCGAAACGCTGGGCGAAGGCCGCGCACGACGCCTGGTGGGCAGCCTGCGCGACGAAACGGGACTGATGGAACTCGTCTGGTTCCAGGCTGTGCAGTGGCTCGAAAAATCCTTGCAGGTAGGAAAGGAATACATCGTATTCGGGCGGGTCAACGAATTCAACGGTCGTTTCAACATCACCCACCCCGAAATGGAGGAAGCGGCTTCGGCCGAAAACGGCGGAAGTCCGGCCCGAACCTTCGACCCCGTTTACCCCAGCACCGACAAACTCACGCAGAAAGGACTGGATGCCAAGGGGTTCCGCAAACTCCTGCGTACGCTGCTCGATCAACTTTCCGCGGCCGACGTGCCCGAAACCTTGCCCGACCACATGCTGGCGCAATACAAATTGATCGGTCGCTGGCAGGCACTTTCTAAAATTCATTTTCCCGAAAGCCAGCAGGACCTCGACGCCGCCACCCGGCGATTGAAATTCGAGGAACTTTTTTTCCTGCAATTACGACTTCTTCAAATCCGAACCCGCCGCAAAGACACGGTCAAAGGTTTTGTGTACAGCAAAATCGGGGAATATTTCAACCGCTTTTTCCAGGAAAAACTGCC
>JAKQJD010000434.1 GCA_029561355.1 Bacteroidota bacterium
TATTTACCAAAAAACAAAACAAACCATCCCAGCACCGCCACCAGCCACGTCACCTCGAAGTGCTCCAGTACCCCGGAAAAGTACGTTTTGAAAATATTCCAGCGGTCGCCCATGATAGTTGAACTGCCCAGTTGCGCCGGCAATTCCACCGTCCAGGTCCACAAGTCGTTGAAACGCCCTACTGCCATAAAATACAGGCAAACAAGCCCGAACGGCACGATGGCGCCTATGGAAAATACGGCTAATTGCCGGATGGTTTCTCCCACCGCCTGGCGTTTCCGGATACACTCCAAAAGCAGCCAGACGCCTGCAAATACGCCATACGTTACCACCTGCTGTTTGATGGTAAATGCAACCCCAAGCAGCAACCCCGCCACCGCAATGTGCCGGATACGCTGTGTAGCGATACCTTTTTGCAACATGAGCAGCCCGCCGATGGCAAACGGCATCAGCAGTTGGTTGGCATGGGCAGCAAATCCGTTTACGTTCGGACTCAACGAGGTAAGCGCAAAGACGGACGCGGATACTGCGCCGACCCAGTTATTAAAAACGCTGCCGAACAGTTTGTAAATCAACCAGATAGAGGCCAGGTTGCAAATCAGCAAGCCAAAGTGAATGCCGCCCGGACCATAGCCGAACAACCTACAGAAGACTGCATAAAGGCTATATAAGCCGGGTAGTTTATTGTCGAACAGATCCGTATAAAGATGACCTGAAAACAAGTGTCTGCCGATGTATGCGAATCCGCCTTCATCGCGTTCCAGCGGAATGGAAAGTAATCTCAGCCGTACAAGACCTGCTAAAACAACAGCGGAAACTGCTATAATAAAAGGCACATCTGTGGTGCGGGCAGGAAGCGGATTTGCGGCAACGGTTGGAGTCGCCGCTTTCTTTCGTTGGTTTTGATGCATCGGTTTTTGTATGACTTCGGATGAATTGCCCTGGAAAAACAAGCGGCACACCTACCGTCCGCAATAGGTGTGCCACACATATCAAAAAGTAAAATAACCTCCGATTTAAGGTTTCCCGAGCAAAGCGAACATATTCTTTTTGTACGCTTCCACACCTGGCTGGTCGAACGGATTTACACCCGAAATGTATCCGCTCACGGCGCAGGCTTTTTCAAAAAAGAAGAACAACTGTCCCAGGAAATAAGGCGTCGCTTTCGGAATACGGATGGTCAGATTGGGCACTCCGCCGTCGGAATGCGCCATACGAGTGCCTTCTGCCGCCTTTTTATTGATAAAATCCAGCGACTTTCCGTTCAGGTAATTCAGACCGTCGAGGTCGTCGGCCGTTTTGAAAATGGAAAGATCGGCTTCGGGTTCACCTATTTCGAGCACCGTTTCGAAAAGCGATCTGCGTCCATCCTGAATGTATTGTCCCATGGAGTGCAGGTCGCTCGTAAAATCGACCGAAGCAGGGAAAATACCTTTGTGGTCTTTGCCTTCACTTTCGCCGTACAGTTGTTTCCACCATTCGGCAATGAAGTGGCAACGCGGTTCGTAGTTGACGAGCAGTTCGATGTCTTTGCCTTTGCGATGCAGGATATTGCGCACGGCTGCGTAGCGGTAGCAATCGTTTTCCCAGAAAGGTTTTTTGTACAACTTGACGCCGTCGGCAGCGCCGCGCATCAGTTCGTCGAGGTCGATACCCGCCACTGCGATGGGGAGCAGACCCACCGCGGTGAGCACCGAAAAACGGCCGCCTACGTCGTCGGGCACTACAAAGGTTTCGTAGTTTTCCTGTGTGGAAAGCGTTTTCAGGGCGCCTTTAGCCTTGTCGGTCGTGGCGTAAATACGTTCACGCGCGCCATCCTTGCCGTATTTCTCTTCCAGTTTTTGTTTGAAAATCCGGAAAGCGATAGCGGGCTCGGTAGTGGTACCCGATTTGGAAATGACGTTTACGGAAAAATCTCGATTGCCGATAACTTCCAGTAAATGAGTGAGATACGTTCCTGAAATATTGGTCCCGGCAAAATAAACTTCCGGACCGCTGCGCGCTTTTTTGGGCAGGTTGTTGTAAAAACTGTGGCTGCAAAACTCGATCGCTGCCTTGGCGCCCAGATAGGAGCCGCCAATGCCGATCACAATCAGCACTTCGCTTTGTTTGCGTATTTTTTTCGCTGCCGCCTTGATACGTTTGTATTCCGTGCGGTCGTATTTCAGTGGAAGGTCGAGCCAGCCGAGAAATTCATTGCCGGGGCCCTGACGGCTTTCCAGCAGTTTGGCTGCGGCAGCAACCTGTGGTTCCAGTGCCGTTAGTTCCTGTTCGGAAAGAAAAGGTGCGGCAGGGGAATAATCGAATTGAATGGTACTATTCACTTGTTAGTTCCAGTTGCAAATGAAAAGAATGATGAATGACGAGTTTTGAGTTATGAATGATGAGTTATGAGTTATGGGTGATAACGCCTGGCATTGTTCTTTTCGAAGCCAGGCGTTATCACTCATAACTCATAACTCATCATTCATAACTCCCTAAACTTTTGCCAGTTCCGCTTTCAAAAAATCAATCACCTTGATTTCCGTCGGATCCACTTTGTGCAGTTCGGCGAGGTAAAAAGACATCCAGTCGCCCAGGTGAACCAGGTAGAAAGCCTTCTCGATCAGGGATTTACCTTTGGAGTATACTTCGATACTGGTTTGGGTATAGTGTTCGATAATGTCTTTGTTGATGTCCATACGAACGGCAGTGCGCTGGAAATCATCGCGGTTGCGGAGCCAGATCACAGCCACGTCAGGGCGTTGATCGCGCCAGCCGACGAGTTCGTTGTGGTTCATTTCCGGCAGAGCGTGGTGCCAGCACAGCATTTTTGCATTTTCGTTGATCTGCTGGCGCCAGCGTACCGCTACGGCTTCCATGCTATCGGCAACGTACACTACGGGCGTTTTTCCAGCCAGGAAACCGGCAATTTTGCGTGCGGATTTCTGGATGCTTGCCAGGTCTTTCACCAGCAGTTTTTGAGCGGCAGCCACATTGTTGAACAACTTGCCGGGGATCAGTTTGGCGGCGCGGAGGATACCCAGTTGGGCTACAATGGAATATCCCATGCAGGCGCGCGGGCTGCTCCAACCGGAAGGCACTTGTACGTAATCGAGGCCGTGTTGTTTGGCCAGTTCTATCAGTTTGCCACCGGAAGCGATGCATACGATTTTGGCGCCGGTGCCCAGCAGGTGCTCAAAAGTGCTGAGCGTTTCTTCCGTATTGCCGCTGTACGAAGAGCAAATCGCCAGGGTGTGTTTGTTGACCCAGTTGGGCGCCTGATAACCTTTGCTGACCACGATGGGCAATTTGCAAACGCCGCGTACAAAATCCTGTACGAAACCGCCGCCGATGCCACTTCCGCCGAGGCCGGAAATGAATATCGAACGAAACGGTGCTTTGTGTTTTTTCAACTGAACTTTTTCAGCAATTCCGAGTGCTTCCTCCAGCTGTGCAGGGAAGCGGGCGATCATTTTATCCATCTTGTAAATTGTGAGTGTAAAAAGGTTGGGCGCCGCAAAATTACGTCGCCGGGAAACGAATGCAAGGCAATCGAAAAAAATCATTCACCCGATCAGGTGCATTTTTTTGCTAACTCTTTGAAAATGAGTAATAAATGAAGTTCGGGCTCAGACGTTTTTGTTAAAAAATATTTGCAGAAGAATTGTTAAGCATAAAAAAATCGATGGATGCCAATTTTGGCACGATTTTTCCAAAGCATATAGTAAGAAAGGGTTAAAAAACATTTGATTGGTTAATTGTTTTCATGGTTATGTTGTAATCGTCCAGTCGAAAAGACTGGACGATTTTTTTTTCTCAACTTCTCAACTCTCAACAACCTCAACCCCTCTCAACCTAAATAATATTCACTTCCGGCTCCAGCCGAATCCCGAACGTTTTTTCCACGGAATCGATGATCTCGTAAGCCAGTTTTTTCACCTCTTCCCCGGTTGCGCCGCCATGGTTCACCAGCACGAGCGCCTGTTTTTCGTAGCAACCCGTATTTCCCACCCGTTTTCCTTTCCACCCACATTGTTCGATCAGCCAGCCTGCCGGAATTTTCACCCGGCCGTCCGGCAAATCGTAAGAAACGACCTGCGGGTGGGTTTCCTGTATTTTATCAAGTACGAAACGCGCCGTCTCGGGGTTTTTAAAAAACGAGCCGCAGTTGCCGATTTTCGCCGGGTCGGGCAGTTTGCTGCTCCTGATTTGAATGATAGCGCGGCTGATATCGCCAATCGCAGGTTCAGCGATGCCGTTTGTTTCCAGGGTTTTCCGGATGTCGCCGTATGAATAATTGAGAAAGTGCTCGTTGCGCGTCAATGCGAACGTGACGGAAGTGATGCAGTACTTCCCTTTTTCCTCGTGTTTGAAAACGCTGTCCCGGTAGCCGAAGCGGCAGGCTTCCCGGTTGAAGATTTTGACACTTCCGGTGTTCAAATCCACGGCTTCCAGATCCACAAAAACGTCTTTCAGTTCTACTCCATACGCGCCGATATTCTGCACGGGCGATGCGCCTACGGTGCCCGGAATCAGGCTCAGATTCTCTATTCCTCCAAAATGGTGTTCTACTGCCCAGCAAACCAGGTCGTGCCAGACAATACCGGCGCCCGCTCGAACATGCACCGTATTGCCTTCTCCTTCAAGCACTTGTATGCCGCCAATCGTATTTTTTACGACCAGCCCATCCACATCTTTGGTCAGCAGCATATTGCTTCCGCCACCCAGCACCAGCACGGGCTGAATGCCGGATTGCAAGGCTTCCTGTAGTTCCGGGACGCTAAAAACTTCGGTAAAAAAAGCGGCTTTGGCGTCTATGCCGAACGTATTATAGGGCAAAAGCGAAATGTTTTGCTGAATCATGCTGATAGGTGAATGATGAAGATTTGAGGATGCGAGGATTTGAGGATGCGAAGTCGGAAATCAAATCCTCAAATCCTCGCATCTTCCAAAAATCACTGCTCGAACAGGCATTTCGCCTGCCACATGAGCAGGTCCACCTGTTGCACGTCGTAGTCCTCGTAACCGTTGGTCCACGCCAGGCGGATGCGGTCGAGTTCTGTTGTGCGCAGTTTTTTAATGGTAGCACGGTCTATGGGAAACTGTGCCTGAAACAGGATGGTTTTGCCTTCCGGATCCGTCACACCTTCATCGGAGCGGCTATCGTACAAAATAATGGAATTGCCGTCCATGAATTTGAGGGTGGCAGTTCCGCCCTTTTGCAGGCTCCCCTGTGTTCTGCGTACGTTGGGGTCGCTGATACGGAAAGTGAGGTGCAGGGCTGCGTTCAGTCCGCTGCTCAGCAAGGAGGCTTCCGCGATGGTGTGCGGATTTTCCATCGTGTACACTTTCCGTAGTGCCTGGTTGGTATAGCGAAAAAGTTCTTTTTGCGGCATTTCCCGGCGCACTTCACCCGAAAATTCGTCGCGGATGCTGTAGGCGAGCGTGCAGGGCAGGGCAGGGGGCGTGATCATCACGTCTTCGGCGGCGGAATAGGTCCGGACAAGGGGTTTGGGTTCCGCTGCGGGTTTCGTTTTCACGCGGCGCTTTTCGGGTTCTGTTGCCGGAACGGAGGTAGTAGCCGTGCTGTCCGTTTTAGCAGGCGTTTCGGTTAAAACGGGTTCGGCAGGAGGCTCCTGCTTTTCTACTTTTTCCGGCTTTTCCTTTTCGGGTGCGGGGGGCGGCGGACTAAAAATGTTTTTCAGTTGCAACACCTGTTTGCGGCTTTTGGGGAGTTGCTGCCGTTGCTGGCGCTCTTCCATGTTGGCTACAGATTCTGCGAATTCTGCGGTTGTTTTGGCGCGTTTGAGGTTTTTTTCGGCGTCGTTTTCATCTTTTTTTGCCGTTTTTAGGCCCGCCCGCAACGTTTTTAACTGTTCGACGCTTGAAGTGCTGTCGGCTTCCGCAAGCTGCAAGGCGCGTTCTACCACACCCCGTTCGTTACTCAGGCGCACTACCTGCCGGGAAAAACTGTCGCGGATAAACTGCGCGTCCTTGGAAAGTTGAAGCGCCTCTACGGCTACATCCCAGTCGCTGGGTTTAACGGAGGGAGCAATGGTATCTTTTTCCGGCGTTTGCATCGTTCGGGCCTGCAAACCGGCAAGTCCTGACAGGAAAAACAACCATATTGGCAGACAAAGACAACGTTTCATCGAAAAGATAGTCATGTATAAACTGGTTCTGAGAAATTTGGAGCCTGACATAAAAACGGTTGATGCCGGATGGCCTGTTTACAAAATCGAAAGAATCGTGGCGTAAAATATCGCCAACCCCTACTTTCGCAGCAAAAGTAGCGTTTCAACAACGCATTTCAAAAACGACGTCCACTATCATCATCTCAAACACTTAGCCTTTGCACCAAAGTAAAACGCAGGAAAGTTAGCGTAGGTTTTTGATGTAAAATGCTCCATGTCAAACAGTTAACGAATGAAAAATTTTCTTTACGCCACCTTTTTATTGTTGTCACTTCCATATGCCTGCAACCGCTCAGGCGACCCAAAATCGAATCAAGCAAGTATGGACATTAAACCCATCCCAGTAACCTACCCGCCTACCCGTCAGGATACCACCGTTTCGGATAATTATTTTGGAACGACGATCAAAGATCCGTATCGCTGGCTGGAAGACGATCAAAGCGCCGAAACGAAAGAATGGGTGTCGAGACAAAATATCGTGACCAACGGCTACTTCAGCCAGATTCCTTACCGCGACAAGATCAAAAAAAGGATCGAACAGGTTTTTAATTTTGAAAAATACGGCACACCGTTTAAAAAAGGCGGGAAGTATTATTTCCTCAAAAACGATGGCCTGCAAAACCAAAGTGTGCTGTATGTGCAGGAAAATCTGGATGCACAACCCCAGGTGGTGCTCGATCCGAATACGTTCAGTACCGATGGCACCGCGTCGCTGGGTGAAATGGCTTTTTCTAAAGAAGGTCATTACCTGTCTTATACCATTTCCCGTGGCGGCTCCGACTGGCGCACGATTTATGTAAAAGACCTGCAAACCGGGCAGATGCTGACCGATCAACTTTCCTGGGCAAAATTCACGGGCCTGGCCTGGCAGGGCGACGGGTTTTATTACACCCGTTACCCGGAACCCAAAAAAGGTGCGGAACTCACCTCTGTCAATCAGTTCGGCTCCGTTTATTTCCACCAACTCGGCACGCCGCAAGCGAAAGACAAACTGATATATTCCGATAAAGCGCATCCAAATCGCTCGTTCGGGGCCGGCACAACGGAAGATCAGCGTTTTCTGTATGTCACCGGATTTGAATCCACCAGCGGTAATGTGCTGTATTTCAAAGACTTAACTTCAGTCAAAACGGACTTTATTCCGATAGCCACTACGTTCGACCACGATTTTTCCGTAGTAGAACACATCGACGGCAAATTGCTGGTGCTCACCAACCACCACGCGCCTAACAAACGGCTCATCCTGGTCGACCCCCAGCAGCCGGCGGAGCAAAACTGGCAAACCCTGATTCCGGAAGATACCAGCGACGTACTGGAAAGTGCAGTGGTATGCGGCGGGAAAATTCTTTGCAATTACCTGCACAATGCTTCCAGTGCCCTGCGGGTTTTTGGCTCCGACGGGAAACTGATCAAAGAGGTGAAACTTCCCGAAATCGGCTCTGTGAATGAAATAAGCGGATCCAAAGACGAATCGCAGGCTTTTTTCTCGTTCACGTCGTTTCTGCGCCCGATAACGATTTATTCGCTGAATTTATCGGACCTGAACCCTGTCGTTTTCAAAGCACCCAAACTGGATTTCAATCCCGATCTGTTTACCACCGAACAGGTTTTTTATGCGAGTGCCGACGGCACCCAGGTGCCCATGTTCATTACCCGCAAGAAAAATATCGCGTTCGACGGCTCTAACCCGACCTTGCTGTACGGTTACGGCGGTTTCAATATTTCCCTGACGCCGTCCTTTTCCGCCTCCCGCGCCGTTTTGCTGGAAAACAACGGCATTTATGCGGTCGCCAATATTCGTGGCGGGGGTGAATACGGCGAAAAATGGCACAAGGCAGGCACCAGATGCCAGAAGCAAAATGTCTTCAACGACTTTATCGCAGCAGCGGAATTCCTGATCGCCAAAAAATACACCTCTTCGCCCCGATTGGCTATTCAGGGCGGCTCTAACGGTGGTTTGCTCATCGGCGCCTGCATGACCCAGCGCCCCGAACTGTTCGGCGTTTGCCTGCCGCAGGTGGGTGTGCTCGACATGCTGCGTTACCATAAATTCACCATCGGTTTTGCCTGGGCCACGGATTACGGCCTGAGCAGCAACAAGGACGAATTTCCCTGCCTTCTGAAATATTCGCCGCTGCACAATGTGAAAAAAACGGCCTATCCGGCAACGCTGATTACCACGGCCGACCACGACGACCGGGTGGTGCCGGCGCATTCATTCAAGTTTGCCGCCACTTTACAGGAACATCAGCAGGGAGGCAATCCGACACTTATCCGCATCGAAACCAGCGCCGGGCATGGAGCCGGCAAACCAACTTCTAAAATTATCGAAGAAGCAGCGGACATCCTGTCGTTTATGCTGTATAATATGAAGATGCAGGTGATTTATTGAGTTTATGGGTTTATGAGTTTATGGGTTTATGGGTTTATGGGTTTATGGGTTTATAGGTTTATAGGTTTATGAGTTTATGAGTTTATGGGTTTATGGTAAGCCAAGCACTACCACCCATAAACCTATAAACTCATAAACCCATAAACTCACCTCAGGTTCCTGAATATCTGCTTCCTGTGCCGCGCCAAATGCGTTTCAAAAAAAGCGAGCATTTGCAGCCAGGTAACTTTGCCTGCGCGGGGGTGTTTGTAAACCAGTTTATTGGAAAGATCGACCGGCAGTTGTTCGAAAAAGTCGTCCCATACCCGGCGTGCTTCCTGCCATTTCGTGCGGGTATCCGCCAACGTAGCATGTTCGGGCAGGTTTTCCGACCCGATAGCGCGTGGGGCGGCGTATTTGAACGGCATATTGAGCGACAGCCATAGCAACAAACTTCGGAGGCGGGCAGAGGCGTTATTGTTTTCAAATTCCGAAGTGAAGCCCATTTTTTTCCGGACGTAGGCCATCGAAAGTTCTTCGCTCAGGATAAGGTGGTGCAGCACCTGCATGGGTGACCAGCCTCCGTCGGCCGGCTTGCGGTTGAGTTGTTCTTCCGAATAGGAATTCAGGGAATCGAGCAGCGATTGAACCTGATTGCCGTAGCGCTGGTTGCGGGAAAGAATAGAAGCCTTCATTTACAGGATTGATTTTCAATAAATTAGCATTAAAAAACGAAACAGGTGCGTTGGGAATGCCAACTTTTTTTCATTTTTGCACCCTGCCAATCGAGCAAGTTCAAAAATAAGTACGGCACACCTCCCATAAACGGAGTTCAGGTATACTACACTTGAACGCGCTGCCTATCCGCATAGATCACATATGAATCATACCCGAAATCTGCTGTTCGTTTTGTTGTGTTTGGCATGGCATCCCGAGCGGGCACTGGCACAAGACCTGCTTCAGCCCAAAAATTTCATGTCGGTAGTTGCCCGTAGCGGCGAAGACGTGCCTTTGTTGTTGCAACGATACGGCCTTTCTGATTTTTCGTGTAATATCACTGAATTTTTTAGGATCAACAAAATCAAGGAAGATTACAGACTGAAATCAGGCGCGACGTACAAGTTGCCGCTCTGGGTAGTGCCGTACAACGGCAAAAGCATCCGGACTACCCTGGGGCTCTCCGATTGGCAGGCGGCCAAGCGCATCGAAACCTTCAATAAAACTGCCTGGGAGAACGGGCTGCGGAACGATAATTTTCTGGAAAGCAAAAAACTGTGGGTTCCTTTCCACGAAATAAAATGCGACGGAACGGAAGCGCCTGCGGGAAACGCAAAAGCCGCGTCCGGCAAACCGACATCCCAAACCGAGAGTATGGAAAGTGGTGAGATCAACGCGAAAGGAAGCCGCGTTTTTCCAATTTTCGGTCCCAAATACGCCAAAACGCCCCTGGTCAGCAGCCGTATGAAAGGGAAAGTTTTTTACCTCATCAGCGGACACGGCGGTCCCGATAGCGGCGCTCAGGGCAAACGTGCCGGCAATAAACTTTGTGAAGACGAATATGCCTACGATGTAACGATCCGGCTCCTGAAACTGCTGATCAGCAATGGCGCTACTGCCTATATGATCGTTCGGGATGCCAACGACGGCGTGCGCGATGAAAACTACCTGGTTTGTGATAAAGATGAAGTGGTGTGGGGCAACAAAAGGATCCCGCTCAACCAGAAAGAGCGGCTCCAGCAACGCACTGACCTGATCAATCAGATGACGGAAAAACACCTGAAAGCAGGGCAAAAAGAACAGACAATCATTGAAATTCACGTGGATTCCCGCAGCCGCGATGCTAAAACAGACGTGTTCTTTTACTACCGCCCGGAAAGCGACCCCAGCAAGGACCTCGCGCAACATATCCACCGCACTTTTCTGGAAAAGTACCTGCAACTCCGCGGCCAACGCGGTTACATGGGCTCCGTAACGCCCCGCTACTTGTGGACCTTACAGGAAACGACCTGCCGCCGGGCCGTTTATATCGAGCTGGGAAATATCCGCAATGACTGGGATCAGCAGCGCCTCGTTATCAAAAACAACCGGCAGGCCGTAGCCAACTGGCTGTTCCAGGCGCTCAG
>JAKQJD010000227.1 GCA_029561355.1 Bacteroidota bacterium
TAGTTTGAGGCGAAGGCGAGAAAAATTTGTTCCGGTTTAGGCAAAATTTGCAGCCGTAGCCGGATACCTACGGCGAAAATTTTAACGACAAGCGAAACAAAATTTTCCGCATGTAGCCCAAATCTAAATTCCCGAACACGCTCTAAGCTGCGGACCCCGCAGTTTTTATTTTCTTTTGTTTGGATTGGAGAGCGGGCGCTTCAACGGCAGGTTGTTCTTTATGTGTTTTTTGCTCTGTTTTTTTCGCCGCTTTTTTAGCGAATTTATACTCGTTTTTTGCGAGTTTGAACTCCATACGTTTTATTTTGCAGGTCAGCCTTGCAATTTTAAACGCCGTCCAGATTGGAAGAATATCGTTTTTGGCAGTATCCGCATGCAGCGCTTCTTTATATGCGATTTGCTTTTTTTCATAATCGGCGTAGGCCATTTGAAGGGCCTTTTCCGCTTTATCCGCCTTTGCGAGCAAGGATTTGATTTCTGGTGAAACAGCCGCCTTCGGAACGGTCGGTTTGGATGTTGTTTGCTTCATAAAAAGGAGAAATAGTTTGTAATTGTCGCCCCAAAATTACCGGGCTTAACAGTAACTTAATATTAAGTTTACCTGGAGGTAACAAACTTAATATTCGGCATGGGCGCCGGATGTTCAACCGGCTTGAAAAAGTCGTTCATCCTGCCCGGTTAAAAAATGTCGGAAAACCTAAATCTGCATTTAACGCAACCTTGATTTTGTTTATATGTACAATAAAGCCATTCCTTTTTTCGGGATACTGTTCTGTCTCTTGTCTGCTTGTACTACCTCGAAGCGGCTGCCGCCCGATGTTATCATAGAAGCACCCGCAGGCGACGCCTATTGCCGGATACAACCTGCCGGAAAATCCATCCTTCCCAACGGTCGTTTTGTAGAGCCCATGGGCCAAACGATTCGTATCGCTCCCCATCCGTATGGCCTCGCACTTTCTCCGGATGGCTCCATTGCCGTAACGGCCAATTCCGGCAACCGCCCTTTTTCCATTACTATTCTGGAAAATCCGGCATCCGGCAACCTGAAAGCGCGGCAGGTTCCTGAAGGCCCTGTGAATGACCCGAAATTGCTGGAAGACGTTTTTATGGGGCTTGCCGTTACCCCCGACAACCGTCGGGTGTGGGTAGCCGGTGGAAGCGCAAACAAACTGTTCTGTTTTGATTTAAAATCGGGTCAGAAAACGGATTCCATATTATGTGCGCAACCTGACAATCCTGACGGATACCTGGGCGATATGGTTCTTTCGCGGGATGGCAGTGTGCTTTACGTGTGCGATCAGAGCAATTTCCAGTTACTGGTAGCCGATATCGGGAGTCACCGGGTAATAAACCGCATCCCGACTGGCCGTTACCCATTCGGCGTCGCGCTGTCACCCGATCAAAAAACCGTGTACGTCGCCAATGTAGGTATGTTCGAATACCAGCCGCTGAAACCAGCTATCGCTGCCGGCGCCAACACAAAAGGAGCCGATTTCCCTACTTCCGCTTATGGTTCGGAAGAAATGAAAACAGGTTATTCCGCCAATGGCCACGAAGTGCCTGCACTGGGCGACCCGAACGCGCCCGAATCTTTTTCCGTTTGGGCGATCGATCTGACGCGCGCAGTACCCGCAGTATCGAAAAAGATAAAAACCGGCTTTCTGGTTGGTGAAAAGATCGAAGGTATTCCCGCAGTCGGAGGCTCCAGTCCCAATTCGCTGGTCGCTTCCAATGAATATGTGTTTGTCAGCAATGGCAACAATGATTGCATATCCGTCATTGATCCGGTGTCGGGCAAGGTGGTCAAAAACGTCTTTTTTAAGCCGCTGCCGCAATTGAACCGGCACCGGGGTGTCATTCCTTTTGGTATAGCCCTTTCTCCCGATCAAAAACGATTGTACGTGGCGGAGGCCGGTATCAATGCCGTGGCAATAGTGGATATTCCGACACTTGCGGTGCTCGGGCACCTTCCGGTGGGCTGGTTCCCATCCAAACTGGCAGTCACACCGGATGGTAAAAAACTGATCGTAGCCAACGCCAAAGGTTATGGAAGCGGCCCCAACGGCGGTTATACATTTAAGGAAGGACCGGAAGGCGATTACATAGGCCACCTGATGCATGGCTCGGTGACGGTACTCGACATCCCGAAAGATGTCGATCTGCATGCTTTCACACAAAAAGTGCTCGACAACAATTACAGGCTAACGGCCACAACGGATACCGTTTTACAAGCCCGTAAAAACAACCCCGTGCCATTGTTTCCCGGAGAAAAAAAGAGCCCCATCAAACATATCGTTTTCATTTCCAAGGAGAACCGCACCTACGACGAGGTATTCGGTCAACTGTCCCAGGGAAAAGGGGATCCCGCAATTGCCCGGTATGGATACAACCGTACGTTCTCGAACAAAAACAAAACCCAAACGATTACCGGGGCCACTATCATGCCGAACCACCTGGCGCTAGCCCGGCAGTTCGGTACGGCCGACAACTTTTATGTCGACAGCGACCATTCTGCCGACGGGCACCGCTGGCTGGCCAATACCTATCCCAATGAGTGGATGGAGACCAATGTCGCTGCCGAATACGGCGGCCATCGAAACGTTCGCCGCGAAAGTAAAGCCAAAGGCCAGTATGCCTGGACAGGTGGAGCGGGGGCCATTTTTCCGGAAGATTACAATGAAGCCGGGTCTTTATGGGATCATCTGGAACGCAATAAAATACCCTTTTACAACTTCGGGTTCGGCACGGAAATGGGTTCTAACATGACCGACTCCACCATGAAATATTACGGTCAAAAGGTGCTGGTTAATTTCCCGATTCCGGGGCCCCTATACGGCCGCTCTTCCCGAAAATACGCCACTTTCAACATGGCTATTCCTGACCAGTTCCGTGCCGACGTATTCATGCAGGAATTCAAAGAAAAATGGCTGAACGGCAAGGAAAAAATGCCGAAACTCATCACCCTGATGCTTCCGCAAGATCACGGCGCCGGCGAAAGACCGCAGGCCGGTTACCCTTTCCGCGAAAGTTACATGGCAGATAACGACCTCGCACTCGGCCGGGTAATAGAATTCCTGTCTCATACGCCGTATTGGAAAAACATGCTCGTCATCGTCACGGAAGACGACGCTCAGGATGGCAACGACCACGTCGATGCGCACAGAAGTATTTTGCAGGTGTATTCTCCTTATGCAAAATCCAATTACGTCGGCCACGGACATCATAGTTTCGGCAGTATTTTTAAAACCATCTGGAATATTCTGGGGGTTCCTTATTTGAACCAGTACGATGCAGCCGCCACCGATTTGGGTGAGTTTTTTACCGACCGGCCCGATTTCAAACCCTACCTCGCCTTACCGGCCGATCCGCAGGTGCTTGACCCGCAAAAATTACTGACGCCGCTGGATGCAAAATTCGACTGGAAATCGTTGCTGGAGTCTCCGAAACTCGACAACGTGGAAGATTTTATCAGGGAAAAACGCAGCAATAAATAAGATGAAGACCTGTATTATTTTTTTCTTAGTCGTCTTCTCGCTGGTTACGGCGGCAGCACAGGAATCGCCGGCAACAGATTCCACGGAAGTTAGTCCTCAGGCTATCAGCCGGGAAGTATGCATCACGGCCCGGCGGCAGTGGCAGGAAAACTTCAGGTTGCCGGTCGTTACAAACGTCCTCGACCCCGTATACCTCAACAAACGTACTGTAAGAAGCGTACCGGAAATGCTATTCGGCGCACCGGGCATTTTCCTGCAAAAAACCAACCAGGGCGGCGGTTCGCCTTTTCTCCGGGGCCTCACCGGGCAACAAACCCTGTTGCTCGTAGATGGCATCCGGATCAACAACGCCACATTCCGGTCCGGCCCCAACCAATACCTCAACACCCTGGATCCTTTCTGGATATCGAGGGTGGAAATCCTGGAAAGCAGCGGATCGGTCGAATATGGAAGCGACGCGATTGGCGGAGTCGTACAGGTGTTTACCAAAGCGCCCGAATTTTCCGATACAACCACGTTTAAACCCGAAGCAAACTTCCAATGGGGCTCGGGAGGAATGGAAACAAGCGGCCAGGCCGCCCTTCAGGCTTCCGGGCGCAGGTGGGCAGTACGCGCAGGCGGCGCATACCGGCAATTCGGCGACCTGATCGCCGGAAAAGGGCTGGGCAAAGAATCACCGAACGGATACGACCAATGGAGTGTGGAGGCAAAAGCGCTGTTTCGCGTCAACCGGCGACTTACCCTGACCGCCGCGTATCAGGATCTTCAACAAAACGACGTTCCCGTATACCACAAGGTGATTCTGGAAAATTTCAAATACAACCGCTTCGATCCGCAACGCCGTCAATTTGCCTATGCACGCCTGCAAAGCATTTCCGAAAATAAATGGTGGCGGAAAACAGAATGGACTATTTCCCGGCAGTTTGTGCACGAAGTGCGGGAAAACCAGAAGAACGGCAATCCCGTACAGGTGACGGAAACCGATAAAACAAGCACTAACGGGCTGCAATTCAACGTATTATCCAGTATTTCAGCAGCATGGGATATGAATACCGGCGCGGAATGGTATGGCGATGCCGTGCGGAGCGACAAATCGGAATGGAATGAAAACACACAGGTAAATACCCTGAAACGAGGCCTTTATCCCGACCGGGCGACCATGCAAACCTGGGCGGCCTATAACCTGCACTCTTTCACCTGGAAACGTTTTTTTCTCACGGGCGGCTTGCGTTACAACTATATCCGGTTGAAAGCCCCCGATGAAAACATCGGAAATTCCACGGTTGAGCCCTCCGCACTGGTAGGCAATCTGGGTTTATCCTGCGAACTGCTGCGCGGACTGCGCGTTTTTGCCAATGCCGCGAGTGCCTTCCGCGCTCCGAACGTAGACGATCTGGGCACATTGGGCATCGTGGATTTCCGGTATGAACTGCCCAACTACGGTTTGCAGCCCGAAAAAAGCCGCTCCTACGAAGCGGGGCTAAAAATGGCAACTTCCAACTGGAAAGCCGGTTTCTCGGCCTACCACCTCCACCTGGACGGCCTGATCGGCCGGGTGCGTACCCGGGATTCCATTCAGGGTTATGCGGTTTACCGGAAAGAAAACCTGACCGAAGCTTACGTGCGCGGCCTGGAGTTTCAGGCAGAATGGAAATGGCATTCAAAATGGTTGGTGTCGGGTCATGCTACGTACACGTTCGGCCAGAACACCACTGCCGGCGAGCCTTTACGCCGTATTCCGCCGTTTAACGGGCGTGTGTACGTCCAATACACGCCCTGGCAGCAATTCGAACTACGGGCGGAAAGCATTTTTGCAGCCGATCAGCGCAGGCTGGCACAGGGCGATATCGACGACAACCGCATTGCCGACAATGGAACACCCGGCTGGTATATTCTCAACCTGACTGCAACTTACAGGTATCGGCCATTCCAATTGACGGCCGAAGTGCACAATATTCTGAACGAAGCCTATCGCACCCACGGTTCGGGTGTCGACGGCATCGGAAGAAGCCTGTGGCTGCGCTGTTCCGTTCAATTCTAAACACGGCTTGATTGAAATATGCGCGCCCTGCCGCTGCCCGTATTCATTTTCCGAAATACTAAAATTATCAACAAACATGAAAAATCACTACGACCTGCTCGTCATTGGCGGCGGTGTCCTTGGTACTTTCCATGCCTATCAGGCACTTGAAAAAGGGCTGCATGTAGCCGTGCTGGACCGAAACCGGCAGGCGCGCGGTTCCTCCGTGCAAAATTTCGGGCAGGTAGTACCGTCCGGAATGAACACCAAATGGCAGGAATACGGCCGCAAAAGCCTGGAAATTTACAAATCGATACAGGACCAATTCGACATTTCCGTTCGGCAAAACGGCTCCGTTTATATCGCCTCCAACGAGGAAGAAATGACGCTGCTGGAAGAACTTGCAGTGATCAACCAGGGCCGGGACTACCCTTCTCAAATGCTCACCGCTGCGGAATGCCTGCAACGATACGAAGGATTGCGATCGGATTACTGCGTGGGCGGACTGTTTTTTCCGGAAGAAGTGACGGTGGAACCCCGCATCGCCATACACCGTATCCGACAGTACCTGGAAGAACAAAAAGGGCTGGAATATTTCCCTCAAACACTTGTAACAGGGGTAGAATCACTGGGAATAGGTTGTCAGGTACACAGCAGCGACGGTCGAATTTTCCGTGCGGAGCAAGTACTGATATGCAACGGTTATGATTTCCAGACCCTGTTTCCCGAAATATTTGTGAAAAGCGACCTGCAGGCTGTCAAACTTCAGATGCTGCTGCTGGAATCCCAGCCCACGCAGGTCATTCCGGGTTCTATCCTGACCGGGCTGAGTATTCGGCGCTACGAAAGTTTTAGCGAGTGCCCTTCCTATGCTGAAATCAAGGCCAAAGAAGACCCGGAAAGCCTTGCAAAAAAGTGGAGCGTACACATCCTTTTCAAACAGGCCGCCGACGGCTCGATCATCCTCGGCGATACGCACGAATATGCCGATGCCACCGACGCGGAAACCCTCGGCACTACGATGAATGCGGAAATGAACCAGTACATGCTGGAAGAAGCAGCGAAAATTTTCGACCTGCAAAACTGGAGCGTCCGGGAAACCTGGCTGGGCACGTATTCACAATGCCGGCAGAACGACATTTTCCGCCAAACCATTGAGGACAGAATTCACCTGCTCACCGGCATCGGCGGCAAAGGTATGACCGGCAGTGCCGGATATGCAGCAAAACATATCGACGACATTCTTTAAACCTGATAAATCAAACCAAAAATGATCCGATTAGTCGTATTCGACATGGCGGGAACCACCGTCGACGAACAAAACGTCGTTTATAAAACCGTTCACCAAGCCGTGCAAAATGCCGGATTCGAAGTTGCTCTGGAAACGGTGTTGCTGTATGCCGCAGGCAAGGAAAAATTCCAGGCCATTTGCGATGTATTGAAGCACTTGCAGGATGGACCGGTAGACATGGAACTGGCGCTGAACATTCACCGGGAATTTGAAAACATGCTCGAAGAAGCATATGACCATTTGACGTTGTTGCCCATGCCGGGCGCACAGGAAGTGTTCGACACCTTGCGGCAAAAAGACATCCGCATTGTGCTGAATACGGGTTACAAACGCCCTGTGGCAGAGGGTTTGTTAAAAAAACTGGACTGGAAGGCGGGAGAAACTTTCGATTTGCTTTTGACGGCCGACGATGTACCGAAAAGCCGCCCGCACCCCGACATGATTTTTAAAGCCATGGAACACTTCGGCATCGAAGATGCCCTGGAAGCAGCCAAAATCGGTGATTCTATTGCGGATATCGAAGAAGGCAAAAACGCAGGTTGCAGTCTGGTTGCAGGTATTACCACCGGCGCGCAAACGGAAGCGCAGTTAAAAACGGCGCAGCCTACTCATATTTTTCACCGCCTGACCGATTTGATCCCCACCCTTTAGGCCATGTTCTATTCCACCGCGCTGAAACGGCAGTTGGCCCACCGACATCCGGCCGTTTTTGTGATGATAGCAGGTTTGGCGGCCTTCGTAGCATACGGCTGCGTGTATGCTTTCCGAAAACCATTTACCGCTGCGGGTTTTACAGGACTGGAAATATGGGGCGTGCAGTACAAAATCGCGCTGGTTATTGCACAGGTTGCCGGTTATGCCCTGTCCAAGTTCGTGGGCATCCGGCTGATCTCGGCGATGGGTGCACATCAACGGGCAGGCAACTTGCTGGTCATTCTGGCCATAGCGGCCTTGTCGCTGCTGGGTTTTGCATTTTCGTCGCTGAAATGGGGTTTGTTCTGGATGTTCCTGAACGGTATTCCGCTGGGCATGGCCTGGGGCGTGGTGTTCAGTTACCTGGAAGGCCGGCGGGTAACCGAAGCGCTGGCAGCAATGCTTTGTATTAATTTTATCATTTCCTCCGGATTTGTAAAAACGGTGGGAAGGTGGGTGATGCTGGAAAAAGGTGTTTCTGAATTTCAAATGCCCATTACGGTGGGCCTGATGTTTCTGCCGGCCCTCCTGATCTGCATCTGGCTGCTCGAACACCTGCCGCCTCCGGATGCGGCCGACAAGGCGCAACGCAACGAACGCAAAGCCATGTCGGCCGCAGACCGCAAAACGCTTTTTCAAAAATACGCGCCGGGGCTGTTGCTGCTTACCGGTATCTACCTGATACTGACCATCATACGCGACCTCCGCGACAATTTTGCCGTAGAAATATGGACCGAACTGGGTTTTGGCAATCAACCGGCCATCCTCACGAACACAGAATTACCCATTGCGTTGCTGGTGTTGCTCAGTTTAGGCGCCATGACCTTCGTTTCCGGTAATTTCCGGGCGCTCTGGATCAACCATGGGATTGTTATCGGCAGCGCTTTGCTGACAATCGGATCGACGCTGCTGTTTCAGCAAAAAATGCTATCACCCGTTGCGTGGTTTGTGTTGTCGGGAGCGGGGATTTTTTTGTCATACATTCTTTTTAACGGCGTTTTGTTCGATCGGCTGCTGGCGGCTTTTCGCGAACCGGGCAACGCCGGTTTTCTGATCTATGTAGCGGATGCTGTCGGATACCTGGGCAGCGTACTGGTGTTGCTTTGGCGCAATTTCGGCCGCAGCGAACTGAACTGGGTGGATTTCTTTTGCGACCTCTGCCTGTACGGCAGTATGATGATTATGCTGTTGACTTTATTTTCATTTGCCTACCTCCGGAGGAAACGGTCGGCGCTTTCAAATACTTTATGATACCCGGAAAGTTCATTTCATTGACTGTGTTCAGGGTAATGCCCGGGGGTAAAACCTATTGGGTGTACGTATTAAATGATTTTTCCACAAAAAGAGAAGTGATCGGACGGTTTGGCCCGTTCGGATCGCGATAAACAACCGACTTATGTACAAACATTTCTTACTGGCCTTTTTTGCTTTTTCAGTCTTTTCCATGCAGGCGCAATCCGGCCCTAAAGTGGAAAATTTTATCCTCATTACACTCGATGGAATGCGCTGGCAGGAGGTTTTCGGCGGTGTCGATTCCGTCCTGGTAAACGATAAACGTTTTAACCAGAACGACAGTGCCGCCGTCATGATCAAATACTGGGCAGGCACCCCACAAGACCGACGTCAGAAACTGATGCCCTTTCTGTGGAGCACAGTGGCATCGGAAGGCCGTATTTACGGCAACAGACTGCTGGGGAACAAAGTGGACAACGCCAATCCGTACTGGTTTTCCTATCCGGGCTACAGCGAAATACTCTGCGGGTTTGTTGATACTGCCATCAACACGAATAGTTATCCGCCCAACCCCAACGTGAATGTGCTGGAATTCATCCACAGCCAGAAAGCGTTTAAAGGTTCGGTAGCCGCTTTCGGCGCCTGGGATGCATTCGACCGGATACTCAATGAGCCCCGCGCCGGATTCCCCGTGGTAAGCGGAAAGGATGTTTGCGGCGGCGAGTACCCTACCCCGCGTGAGCAATTGCTGAATGACATGAAACGGGATGCTTATTCGCCCTTCGGCGATGCCGAACAACTCGACGTATTCACGCATTACGCCGCGCTGGAATACCTCCGGAACAAACACCCCAAAGTGCTTTACATCGCCTACGGCGAAACGGATGAATGGGCGCACCACAGCCATTACAAAGACTACCTGGATGCAGCCCGGCAAACCGATGCATGGATCGGAGAAATCTGGCGATTCATCCAGGCCGATCCGCAATACCGCAACAAAACGGCGCTGCTCATCACAACGGATCACGGCCGGGGGGATCTTGCAAAAGCGGAATGGACCAGTCATGGAGCCAAAATTTCGGACTCCCACGAAATCTGGATCGCCGCCATCGGACCCGGATTAAGCAAGGGCGGAGAAATGAGCAACGCAGTTCAGTTATACCAGCAGCAGGTGGCGGCTACCGTAGCGGAATGGCTGGGGCTCGATTTTAAGGCAAAACACCCGGTGGCATCCGGCTTGTGGGGCACCTTCCGCAAGTAGGAGGCAAACTGCTTAACATTATAATCATGCGCAATCCGCACAGGGTTAACCATTTCTTCAACTAAACTTAAAGCACACCCACAGCGTTCGGCCCCCTGCTGAATCTACCTTTGCGCATCTGAAACACAGGTTCTTTTCAAGCAGAATTCCGCTTTTTTAGTTTTCAATCCAATTTCACTTTCACAAATCTTTTCTATCAATGAAGGCACAATGCTACACCTTCAAGGGCCTGTTTATTGCCCTTGTATGTACTTTTTTAAGTATTGCCGTACATGCGCAGCGCATCAGCGGCACCGTTCTGGATGCGGACACAGACGAACCGCTGATCGGCGCTTCTATTTCCGTAAAAAATGCCGGCCGGGGCACCGTTTCCGATGCCACAGGTTCCTTTAAACTGGATGCCAAAGCAGGCGAACAACTGGTCATTTCCTACGTCGGTTACGAACCGCAGGAGATCGCCCTCGGCGAAGGCCTTACCCTCACCATCAAACTGGCTGCTCAAAACCAGTTGAATGAAGTAGTGGTAACGGCCCTCGGTCTCAGCAAGGCCAAAAAATCGCTGGGATATGCCGTGCAGGAAGTCAGCGGCGCCAGCCTCGACAAAGCCCGCGAAACCAACCTCGTCAGCGCACTCGCCGGTAAAGTTGCCGGTGTGACGGTGGTCGGCAATCCTTCCGGAATCGGTTCTTCCGCCCGCGTGACCATTCGCGGCGAACGCTCGCTGAACCTCAACCGCAACCAGCCGCTGTTCGTGGTAGACGGCGTTCCGATCAGCAACGATTTCCGTGGCTCTTCGGGCAACAATTACCAGGATGTGGACTATGGCAACGGCGCAGGTTTTGTAAATCCCGACGACGTGGAAACCATTACTGTTCTGAAAGGCGCCAGCGCTGCCGCTCTGTACGGCTCCCGCGCCAACAACGGCGTTATTCTCATTACCACCAAATCGGGTAAAAACACAAAAGGTATCGGCGTATCCATCAACTCCACCGTTTCATTCGAGAACGTACTTCGTCTGCCTGATTACCAAAACGTATACGGCCAGGGTCTGGGCGGCGTTTTCGAATTTAAAGATGGCAACGGCGGTGGTTCTGCCGACGGTGTGGATGAAAGTTGGGGGCCGAAAATGGAAGGCCAACTCCTCAATCAATTCGACTCGCCTACTACCAACGGTTTTCGCGGCGGCGATGTGGGTAATCTCAACAATGCCATCGGACCGGTCGATCTGAATGCGCAACTGGCAGCCCGCGGCACGATCAATGCAACGCCTTTTTCGGCACAACCCGATAACATCCGCGATTTTTTTGAAACCGGTGTCACCCAGACGCACAACGTAGCGCTGGCCGGCAGCAATGAAAAAAGCGACTTCCGCCTGTCGTACACCTGGCTGGATCAAACCGGCACGGTGCCGAATACCGACCTGAAACGCAACACCATCGCCTTCGCAGGCGGCTACAATCTGTCGCCCAAACTGAAAGTACGCACGGCGATCAATTACCTGAACAGCGACAGCGACAACCGCCCGAACCTCAGTTACGGCACGGAGAACATCATGTACCTGTTCAATTGCTGGCTGGGTCGCCAGGTGAATACCGCTTCCATGCGCGACTACTGGATGGCCGGCCGCGAAGACCTGAACCAGTTCAATTTCAATTACAATTACCACGACAATCCGTATTTCGGCCTGTATGAAAATACCAACAGTCAGAACATTGACCGTATTTTTGGCAACGTAGCGCTGACGTACGACTTCACTACCGACCTGAGCCTGATGGTGCGCAGCGGCACCGATGTAAGCAATGAATTCAGAACCCGCCGCCGCGCCTATAGCACGCAGCGTTTTCAACGCGGCTCTTACCGCGAAGAGCGGGTCGGTTTTACGGAAATCAATACCGACTTTTTGCTGAATTACAGGAAAAACCTGACGGAAAAACTCGACCTCAACGTAGGCGTAGGCGGCAATGCCATGCGTCAAACGGGCAAATTTTCCGACGTCATCGCACCGGAACTGGCGGTACCGGGCATTTATACGCTTGGCAATTCCCGGGTGGCTTTGCAGAATCTCACCAGCGTTCCCTCTACGCAGAAGAGAATCAACAGTTTGTATGCAACTGCCCAGTTCGGCTTCGACAATTACCTGTATCTCGATCTGTCGGCCCGCAACGACTGGTCGAGCACCCTGCCTTCCGATTCGCGCAGTTACCTGTACTACGCGGCCAATGTGAGCGCTGTATTGACCGACGCTTTTAAAATCAAAAGCAACGTGTTGTCCTTCGCGAAAGTCCGTTTCGGCGTAGCGCAGGTGGGTAACGACACCGATCCGTATCAGTTGGTAGCCGTTTACAATGCACAAACGGCCGTACAGGGACAACCTTCGTACAGCGAATCAAGCACGCTCGTCAACCCTGCCCTGAAACCGGAAATCAGTACTTCGATCGAAACAGGTGTGGACGTGCGATTCTTCAACAACCGCATCGGCCTCGACCTGACTTATTACAATACGGAAAGCCGCAACCAGTTGCTGCCGCTTGCCCTGAGCAACACGACCGGATACGCCAGCCGTTTCATCAACGCAGGCCTGATCAATAATCAGGGTGTGGAAGCGACGCTGAACATTACGCCGGTAAAAACCCGCAGTTTCACCTGGGACGTGGCGTTCAACTTCTCCGCCAACCGCAGCAAGGTGAAAGAACTGTATACAGACCCGATCAGCGGCCAGGAAGTGACCAACTACGTGATGGCCAGCCGCTATGTGAACGTGGAAGCCCGTGTGGGCGAACAAATGGGCGACATGTACGGCATCGGCTATCAGCGCGTAAGTGCAGATAAAAACAGCCCTTACTACGACCCTACAGGACAATTTGTGGGCCAGATCGTGTACAACCAGGGCAAACCGGTGGCTACACCGAACCTCATCAAACTGGGCAACTACAACCCCGACTGGCTCGGTGGCATTTACAACACCTTCACGTTCAAAGGCGTGAGCCTGGGCGTGTTGTTCGATATCCGCAGCGGCGGCGAAGTGTATTCGCACACGCAGGTGGTCGGTCGGGAAGGCGGCCAGATCGTTGAAACACTCGAAGGCCGCGCCGACGGGTACGACCTGAACGTGGAAGGAAACGGTGTGATCGGCGACGGCGTCGTTCAAACGGCCGACGGCTTTACCCCGAACACGGTGAAACTGAGCGCCCGCGAATGGCACACTTCCTACACGCTGGGGCGTCGCCTCATCGAAGGCGCCATCTACGATGCATCGTTCGTCAAACTGCGCGAAACCCGCATCGGCTACACGTTCCCGAACAGGATCTGGGGCAAAACGAACCTCCGCGATTTGAGCGTGAACATTGTAGGCCGGAACCTGGCACTGTGGACAAAAGTGCCGCACATCGACCCGGAAACGTCGTCCACCGCAGGCGGAACGGTAATTCCCGGTGTGGAATCCGTCGCCCTGCCTTCTACCCGCAGCTGGGGTATCAACCTGAACTGCCGTTTCTAAAATTGTTTACCTCTTAAATTTTCATCCATGAAATATACTTTCATAACAGCCCTGATCCTGTGCGGCGCCCTGGCATTTACCGGCTGCACCAAGGATTTTGACGATATCAATAACAACCCTAATGCGCCCACCGCCGTAAATTCCGGTCTGCTGCTGCCGCAAATCCAACGCGACATGATCGGCTCCGTGCTCGGCGAAACCTGGGGTATCGGCAATATCGTGATCCAGCATACGGCTAAAAACCAGTTCGTGAACGAAGACCGCTACCTCTGGGGGGAAATCAACGGCATCTGGAACAGCGTTTACGACAACATGCGCGACGTGAACAACATCCTGATCCAAAGCGACGAGAAAAACGAGATGAACTATAAAGGTATCGCCCTCGTTTTGCGCGCCTGGATGTTTTCACTGGCCACCGATGCGTACGGCGATATTCCTTATTCCGAGGCTATCAAAGCCAAAGAAGGCATCAATTACACGAAATACGATTCGCAGGAAGACGTCTATATCGGTATCCTGAACGACCTGAAGGAAGCGAACACACTTCTGGGCACCACAGGTGAAGTGGTAGCCGGCGACCTGATCTTTGCCGGTGATGTAGCAAAATGGAAAAAACTGGCAAACTCCCTGCGCGTCCGCTACCTGTTGCGCATTTCCAACAAACGCGACGTCGGCGCCGACCTGCGGGAAATCGTAACGAACCCGGCAACTGCTCCTGTTTTCGAAAGCAACGCAGACAATGCGGTGTATACATTCAAAAGCACGTCGCCAGACCAGTTTCCGCTCTACTCTTCCCGGATCGGCTCTTTCAACGAATTTCGCGCTTCCAAAACACTGCTCGATACCCTGGCCGACCTGGGCGACACGCGTATGCCCATTTTCTTCCGCCCGACGCCGGCAACGGAAAGCAGCGCAAGCCCGGTTTACGCCGGTATTCCCAACGGCCTGAACGATGTAGACGCACTTCAATACAACGGAGGCCCGCAGTTCCAGTCGCGTATCGGGTCGCTGTTTTATGAAAACTCCATTTCTACCCAGGGTCTGACTATTGCGAAAGGAGTCGTAATGACCTACGCGGAGTTGCAGTTCCTGCTGGCGGAAGCGGCAGAAAAAGGACTGATCGGCGGAACAGCACAAACGTATTATGAAAGCGGTGTCAACGCTTCTTTCAGTTTCTACGGCCTTGCGCTGCCTGCCAACTATTTCTCGCTGCCGGATGTGGCTTACACGGGCACAAAAGCCGAAAAACTCAACAAAACCGGTTTCCAGAAATGGGTTTCCCTCTATTTCCAGGGCCTGGAAGCCTGGTTCGACTGGCGCCGTACGGGTATTCCCGCTTTGACGCCCGGCCCATCCAACCAGAACGATAATAAAATTCCGGTTCGATTCCGCTACCCCATCATCGAGCAATCGCTCAATGCAAACGGCTACCAGGGCGCCATTCAGCGCCAGGGTGCGGACGACCTCAATACCAAAATGTGGTATTTGAAACAGTAAAAGAACTTCATACAAAGAATGATTTTGATGTGGTGGCAAAACGGCGCAATGCTGTTTTGCCATTATT
>JAKQJD010000242.1 GCA_029561355.1 Bacteroidota bacterium
GTGAGAGAAGTGAGAGAGTGAGAGGGTGAGAGAAGTGAGAGAGTGAGAGTCCGTAGAGTACACCTTTTCGCTCTGGGCAAAGTTTGGTGTTTAAAGGCTCCGTCTAGCAGAGCGGTGTACTCTACGGACTCTCACTCTCTCACCCTCTCACTCTCTCACGTCTCTAAAGGGGCAATCTACGGACTCTCACTTTCTCACCGTCTCACTTTCTCACTCTCTAAAAAAAACAGCCCTGCCGGAAATACTTCCGGCAGGGCTGTTTTTTCGTGGTGGTGGTGAATAAAATGATTAAGCGTTTTGAGTTCGAAGACCCCCGATTTTTCGTGCAGCATAAATGGCAGCAAGAAACAGGGTGTAAGTGAATGTTGCGGTCATGGTTATTGTCGTCAGGTGATCGGTTATGTGTTTGTAAAGACAAAGGGGTAACGTGTTTCCCCCGCTCCGACGCTGCCTGTTGTAAGGATTTTTTTTGAAAAAAGTTTTCGGGGAAAAGGAGTTTTTTTGTAAGCAATTGATAATCAAGGTGTTGGTGAGGGTTGATGAATGTTGATGAGGGTTGATATTCAGCGGCTCGGTAAGGCAGAATTTCTTCTCTACCGAGCCGTTGAATATCAACCCTCATCAACATTTATCAACCCTCATCAACATTTATCAACCTCATCAACCCTCATCAACCCTCATTGACCCCGTCGTTTGAGCCGGAGCGTCAAATGTTTAAGGGAGAGGGTCAAACGTTTGACTGCGCGCGTCAAATTTTTCACTTTTCGATTGAAACTTTTGATTCCTTGAATGATGTGTTTGACTCCCATCAGGAAGTATTTGCTTTCCGGAATGAAGTGTTTCGTTCCAGGGGTCAAAAATTTAAACCGGGTAGCCAAACATTTGAGAGCATCATTAAAAATTTTGGGTCGCGGGGTCAAAGTTTTGATTCGAAGAACCAAACACTTCATTCCGGAAAGCAAATACTTCCTGATGCGAGTCAAACACTTCGTTCCGGGACCTAAATGACTCCTGATTCGTTCCTCAACCTTTCTCCTTCCCCGCCACTACCATCACAATTTCCCCTTTCACATCCTTGGCGCCGAAATGCGCTTTCAATTCCGTGAGGGAAGCCGTTTTTACTTCTTCGTGTTTTTTGCTGAGTTCGCGGGCCACACAAGCCTGCCGCTCGGGACCGCAAAAAGTGCTCAGTTCCTCCAGGCATTTCATCAGCCGATGCGGCGATTCGTACAACACAAAAGTGTGCGGCAGTTCGGCCAGGTATTTCAGACGCGTCTGCCGGCCCTTTTTATGCGGCAAAAAACCTTCAAAGTGAAACGTGTCGCAGGGAAGTCCGCTCGATACCAGGGCCGGCACGAAAGCCGTAGGCCCGGGCAAACATTCCACCCGTACACCGCGGCGCTGGCAGGCGCGGGCCAGCAGAAACCCCGGATCGCTGATGCCCGGAGTGCCGGCATCGGAGATGAGGGCCATCGTAACGCCCGACGATAATTCGTCGACGATACGTTCCGTCACCGCGTGCTCGTTGTGGGCATGAAACGCACGCATGTGCGTCGTGATGCCGTAATGATCGAGCAGGCGGCGGCTGGTGCGCGTATCCTCGGCCATGATCAACGTCACCTCCTTCAGGATACGAATGGCGCGCATGGTCATGTCTTCGAGGTTGCCGATGGGGGTGGGGACGATGTAGAGCATGGTTTTGGTTTGGTTATTGGTTAATTATTATTGGTTATTCGTTATTGGTTATTAGTGTGGTAGCCCTTGGACTTGTTAACAAGTAAAGTCCAAGGGCTACCACACTAATAACCTATAACCAATAACCAATAACCATTAAGCAGACTTCAATTCATAGTGATACGTCTCCATAATCAGATTCGCCAGCAACTTCTGGCAGGCGGTGTCCACCTTTTCGCGGGCTTCGGTTTCACTGGCGGCTTCGAGCGTCATACTGACGTGGCGGCCGATGCGTACGTCGGCGACGCCCGACAGGTGCAGGTGTTTCATGTTGTTGACGACTGCTTTGCCCTGCGGGTCGAGGAGTTCGCGGTGGGGCATGATGTCGATTTCGGCGATGAATTTCATGATATGACAGTTAATTGGTTGAAAGACAGGTTTTCAACCCTGAACGACTTTATTTTTGAAAAGAATGGATGCAAGAATATACACAACGATGATGACCGAAAAGGCCAGCACCTTGAGGAAAAACAGCAGTACGAGGAACAAGGCCAGAAAGGCCAGGTTGAACAGGTTGCTTTGCAGGTCGAAGCGTTTGATCTTCATACCGAACATTGGGATTTCGCTGTTGAGCAATACCGACAAAACCGCTACGAGCCCGTACAAAAGCCATGGGTTGTGCAGCCACTCCGATATGCCGAAGAGCCCGTTGAGATCCGCCAGCGTAAGTCCCAGCACGAAAACCGTGCAGGCAGGTGTGCTGAGGCCGATGAAATAGGAAGTTTGCCGGGTGTCCAGATTAAAGCGGCCAAGCCGCAGGCCCGAACTGGCGGAAAGGATAAAAGCAGGAAGGGCTGCAGTGCAGACGGCATGCCATGGCGATCCGGGCATTGCCACGCTTCCGCCGCAGCAAGCCATGAAAAGCATATTGTACAACATCGCTCCCGGCACTACCCCGAAACTCACCACATCGGCCAGCGAGTCGAGTTCTTTTCCCAGCGGCGAACTCACGTTCAGCGCCCGGGCAGCCATGCCGTCGGCATAATCGCACAAAAAAGAGCCCAGCGTAAAAAATGCAGCCGTTATGGGATCGAACGCCAGCGTGTATAGCAGTGCGCAGCAGCCGAAGAACAGATTGGCAAGCGTGAGCAGGTTGGGAATGTGTTTCATAGGAGATCGGCAGTGGGCCGGCGCAAAAGTAATATTTTCGCCCGGAATGGCATTTGGCTAATTTGCGTTGCTGTTCCCGCCGCCCGGCTTCTTTAAAAAGCGATTTTTATTCGCCGAAGTTGTTCTTTTGTGGAAGCAGCGCCGGTTTTGCATATAAATGCGGGCAATTGTTCGTTTAACAGGAGCCACGTAGGGGAGCATGATTTTTAAGAAAACTTTGACATACCGGGCAGCCAACAATTCGCTTCGTTTTTGCGTCTACACATAACCGGTTTCGGAATAAGAAACGCACAACATGATCATGAGAAAACAACCACTCCTTTTACTTGTCATTTTAATGGGTGCTGTCACCGCATTTGCCCAGCCTTCCAATGACGAGTGCGCCAATCCGATTGTAATCCCCAATCCGATTAATTTTTGCAGTGCGCCTGGTGCGTACACCAATGTAGGTGCAACCCCGTCTACTTACGGCCCCGCGACGTGTTTCGGTACCACACAGAGGGATGTGTGGTTCGCCTTTACCGCGCAGGCTACCGACGTGACGATCACCGTTCGCGGTGCGACGGCCCAGGCGCCGGGCGGTACGCTGCAAAACCCGCAACTGGCGCTGTATTTCGGTACCTGCGGCGGTACCATCAACCAACTGGAATGCCAAAGCGCAGTTCAGAGCATCGTCGAAGGGTATCAGGGCGGACTCTTTGTCGGCTCCACTTACCTCATTCGTGTGCAGGGTGCTGCGGGTAACGTGGGCACTTTTCAGCTGTGTATCAATAATTACAACCCACCCGTCGAGCCGACTTCCGACTGCCCCGATGCCGCTATTCTTTGTGATAAATCCTCTTTCGTAGTGCAAAACGTAACCGGAGCAGGAAATAATACCTCCGAACTCACCGACGCCTTGTGCTTTTCTGGCGGCGCTCAAGGCAATTTTGAAACCAATTCCACCTGGTTTGTCTGGACCTGCTCCCAATCCGGCACGCTGGAATTCACGCTTTCTCCCAACAACGTCAGCGACGACCTCGACTTTGCCTTGTATCGCCTGCCGAACGGCATCGGCAACTGTGCCGGCAAACAACTGGTGCGATGTATGGCCTCGGGCGATTTCAATTTCCCCAGCCCTTGCATGGGCCCAACGGGCCTGCAAGCCGGCGATGGCGATATCAGCGAGGATGCGGGATGTCAGCAAAGCAACGACAACGCCTGGCTCTCGCCGTTCGACATGGTGCAGGGCGAATCATATGCCTTGTGCGTCAATAATTTCACCTCTACCGGAAACGGGTTTAACATCAGTTTCGGCGGCACGGGCCTCTTCGTAGGCCCCGAAGCTGCATTTACCACCGATCCGCCCGCCGTTTGCCTCGGCACCGCCGTGGAAGTAACGGATGCCTCCTCCTTCGCGCTGGGAGCCATTACCGCCTGGAAATGGAGTTTCGGCGCCGATGCCGTTCCACAAACCGCCACCGGCCCCGGCCCACACACCGTACAGTTCAATACGCCGGGACTCCGGCCGGTGGTGCTGACGCTCGAAACTGCGCTGGGTTGTAAAATCACCGATATCCAGACCGTGAATATTTTCCCGGATGTGCAAGTCGATACGCTCATTGCCGCGCCCGACTGCAACGGTACGGCCAACGGCACTGTCACGATCAACAATATCACCAGCGGTACGCCGCCATATCTGTTCAGTTGGAACGGCGGCCCGTTCGGCACCACGCCCAGCCTGAGCGGACTCGGAGTAGGGGTGTACACCCTCGTGATCCGGGACTCCAACAACTGCGAAACAGACCTCTCGATCGACGTAAAAGAACGTGTGCTCGAAGCGGAAGCCGTGGTGGATAAACCGCTTTGTTTCGGCGACGACAACGGCGTAATCACCATGAACGTCACCAACGGGGTACAGCCGATTCAGTTCGATTTCGGCAACGGCTTTATGAATCAGAATTCCATGGGCGGATACATCGCCGGTAATTACATTATTCAGGCGGTCGACGATGTGCTGTGTAAAGGCACTTTCAACGTGGAAGTGACCGACAATCCCATCCTGGAACTGGCGCTGGATACTACCGATATTTCCTGTTTCAGCGCCAACGACGGCATGGGACTGGCAACACCTACGGGCGGCGTGGGCAATTACACCTATCTGTGGTCCGACGGGCAAACGACCATGAAAGCCAACGACCTGCCGCCGGGCAATTTTACCGTTATCGTGACCGATGGAAACGGCTGCACGATTACCGGAAGTATATTCGTGGTGGAGCCGGCCGATGTAGCGGTCGATCTGGTAGATATACTCAATCTGTTGTGCAACGGACAGCCGACCGGGGAAGTGCGCATTGCGGGCGTCGGCGGGCGGCAACCTTATATGTTCAGCGCCGACGGTGTCAATTTTGTATCTTCCGATACTTTGAAAAACCTCCCTGCCGGCGATTACTGGATAAAAATCAAGGATGGCGGCGGCTGTATCGACTCCGTTTTTGCCACCGTTACCCAGCCGCCGCCGCTGATCGTATCGGCCGAGCCCGGTGATACGACGCTCGATCTGGGCTTTACGGTAACCGTTTCCACCAGCACAAGTCCGGCTGGACGCCCCGTGACCTATTCCTGGTCGCCGGGCCTGGGCGTAAACGACGTAACGATTGCGGAACCCACTATCACCGCCATTACCAACCAGATTTATACGATCACCATCACTGACCAGGACGGCTGTACGGCGGTAGACAATGTGCAGATCATCGTAAACCGCAACCGGCCCATGTATTTCCCCAATGTATTCGGGCCGGAAAAACAATATCCGAACAACTTTTTCACCGGATTCGGCGGCCCGGCCGCAGAAGCCATCACTTTGATGCGGGTTTACGACCGCTGGGGATCGCTCATTTATGAAACCCGCGCCAACCCGCTGAATGACCCCGATAAGGGCTGGGACGGAACCTACAAAGGAGAACCCGTACAAGGCGTATTTACTTTTTATGCTTTTGTGAAATTCATCGATGGGGAAGAACTGCAATACGAAGGCGATATAACGGTAGTACGATAAGCGGGTGTGGTGTTTGGTGTTTCGTGTTTGGGGCGCATTGCCCTTGGTATTTCTAGTTATCAGTATCAAGGGCAATGCGCCCCAAACACGAAACACGAAACACCAAACACGAAACACCACACACCAAACACCACGCACCCTCAAGGGCAATGCGCCCCAAACACGAAACACCACACACCAAACACCCTTAAATGGCATATCGAAATATCCGGCTTCACCCGGTGTTGAGGCTCATCTATTTTCTGCTTCGCCTGTACGCCTGGGTAGGCACACGTATCTTTTACCGTCGCCGGACCGTATTAGGTACTGAAAATCTGCGGTTCGACGGTCCTGCGATCGTGGTCTGCAACCACCCCAGCACCCTGATGGACGTCCTCAATGCTGGTATCCCGATCCGGCAGGAGATGTTTTTCCTGGCAAATTACAGCCTGTTCAAACACCCGGTGAGCAACTGGCTGCTGACACGTCTTTTCTGTATCCCCGTCAAGCGCCGCGAAGACGTGGCGGAAGGGGAAAACCGCAACAACGATGCGGCATTTGAAGCCTCATACCGGCACCTGGAAGCCTATGGCGTACTTTTTATCGCTGCCGAAGGCGTCAGTTGGATGAACCGCTGGGTACGCCCGTTCAAAACCGGCGCTGCCCGGATCGCATTCGGCGCCGAAAACCGGAACCTGTGGGAACTGGGCGTTAAAATCATACCGGTCGGTGTTTCGTATTCCGCCGCCAACCTGTTTCGCAGTGAATTAGTGGTCAATTTCGGAGCGCCGGTATCGGTCCGCGAGTGGGAACTTCCCTGGAAGTGGAATGCCGACCAGGCAGCCGACGATTTTACCACACAACTGGAGCAATCGGTGCGCGACCTCACTATCGATGCCCGCGACGAAACCGGCGAACGCGTCGTGGGTCATTGGGAAGAAATGCTGCAAAACGCTGAACCCCTCGACGGTAAAGGGGCGTTTTTGCGCAGTCAAAAACTCATTGCCCAACACCTGGACGACGCCTCGCTGGTGGAAAAAACGGAAACGTATTTCGCTCGTTTGCAGGTACTTGGATTACACGACTCCGGGCTTCAAATGGCTCAAACAGGTATAAAAGCATGGCAGACGGCTCTGCTGATACTCGGTTTTCCGTTTTTCGCCGCAGGCTGGCTTTTTTGGTTTCTGCCCTGTTACCTGCCCTGGCTGCTGGCCCGAAAATTGAAACTTTACATCGGGTACGATTCCAATGTCAAAATATTGGCAGGTTCCCTGACGTTTGGGCTGGCGCTGGCCTGGGCGCCCTGGTTTGCAGGAGCGCACGATCAATGGGCGGCGGGCGGCGTGATGCTGTGTTGCGTTGCGCTGGGATATTTTGCCGAAGAATATCTCGATCTGCTGAATGGCTGGAAGGCATTTCGACGTTTCCGCAGCATTCCGAAGGAAGAGCAGATCATTCTGCACGATCAAAGACAGGAAATACTGGGATCCATTCGTTGAAATTTTTTGGGGATATGAGGAAATGAGGATACAGCATACAATCGAAGCGGTGTACGCTACGCATCTCACCTCTCACCTCTCACTTCTCACTTCTCACCCCTTCCCCCCGGCAGTTCCACCGTGAATGTGCTGCCTTTTCCCGGTGTACTTTCCAGCCGGATATTTCCTCCATGTTGTTGGATCACATGCGCCACGTAACTGAGGCCGAGCCCGTGACCGCTGGCGCGGATACTTTTTTCGGCAGGAATGCGGAAGAATTTTTCAAAAACCCGCTGCTGGAATTCCGGCGCTATGCCGATGCCGTTATCTGTAATCCGGAGTATTATTTTTTTGCCTGTTTTTTCCAGTGAAATATGAATACGCGGTTGTCCGAGCACATATTTCAAGGCATTGTCCATCAGGTTGAACACCACGCTGGTCAGGTGTACACGGTCGCCCTCGAGTGCAAAAACCTGTTCGTCTTCCGGATCGAGTGTTATAACAGCGTTCATACGTTCGGCGCGCAATTGATTGGCCTGTAGCACCTGCCGGACAATCTGGTACATATCGATCGATTCCGGATACAATGCCGGTTCCTGGTCTTCAAACATCGAAAGCCGCAGTACCCTGTCTACGAGTAAGTTCAGGCGTTCCAGTTCGAGTCGCGATATTTTGAGAAATTCTTCGGGCTGTTCCCGGCGAATTTCCTCATTGGACAGCGCTTCCAGGGCAATTCCGATGGTAGTGATGGGGCTTCGCAGTTCGTGCGACATGCTGCTGATGAAGTCGTTTTTCAGTTTTCCAAGCCGGTATTCGCGGTGCAGATTGCGCAGCAGAACGACAAAAGAAATAACGATGATGCCCATTAGTGCCAGGGCGAGCAGGATGTACGGCACCATTTCGCCCGACCAGTAATCCGTTTCTCCGTACACGGAACCGTACAATTCGGTCCAGACCGTATACAGCCAGTAGATCAGAAAAATGGCTAACAGCGCCAGGCTGGTAATGATAAACCAGAGTGGTCGGTATTGGCGGCGGATGAGCATGCGGATAGTGTTTGACGGGTTAAAAGTATCGCATTTGTGTGTGTTTAACACATTTTACTGTTTGTAAACGTACAAACGGCAAAATAAGAGAAAATGCCTGAAAATGCCTTTCTCCAGCGCAAACGGTTGCGGGTTTGAGCCCTTTATGCATATTCTTACATGTCAAATTTTTACAGTAAATAATTTTATATAAACAAATATTGACAGAATCTATCTCTGTTTTGAAGAAGTGTATACTTTCGCCTGAGAAAATTGCATGTCGCGGTATTTCAATGCAACAGTTATTCAATATTTTTGAAGTTACACAATCGAACATCGAATACAGGCTGGCGCACCCCGAGCTTCCCTGTAGGCATGATTATGAGGAAATCATGATCGGCACCAACGGGCAGATGGATCATTGTATCGATTTTCGCATGGAACGTTCCATTGCGCCATCCGTGGTATTTATCCCGATGGGCAAGATCCATTACACGCAACCCAGCAAGGATTCCCGGGGCTGGGTGATTCAGTACAAAAGTGAATTTGCACCCGGCACGCCCTTCAGCACGTTCTCGAAATTTCTGGAAACCTCCTGCTATCCGTTTGCGGCCGGAGAAACCATCGAGCGCATAACCGCGCTCTGCCAGATGATGAACCGCGAATACCAGATGGCAACGCCCGATTATCTGGTGATCCGGCACCTGTTGTGCGCACTGATCGCCATGATCGATTCGGAGCGGAAGAAAAGCCTGCCGGTTGTACCGGAGGCAAAAAGCACCCAGATTACCCTGTTCAACAATTTCCTGAAAATACTGGAAATGCATTACAGGAGTTCTGCGGGTTGCAAGTCGTATGCGGAGAAACTGAACATTTCCGTGCGCCACCTGAACAACGTATGTCATGCAATGTTCGGCAAAAGCGTTTCAGAGATCATAGAAACACGTAAATTGCTGGAAGCCAGGCAGTTACTGCTTGGTACTTCCCGTACGGTATCCGAAATAGGGTTTGATCTGGGCTATAATGAAAAATCGTATTTCACCAGGGTTTTTCACAAGAAAATCGGCCTTACCCCGACGGAGTTTCGGGCGGCTGCAAAAAACCTCAGTTCCTAAAAGTACCACCATTTATCTGAAAAGTGTTACCGTGTGCTAGAGGTCTGAATCCACTTTTGCCCCATTATAAATTTGCTGTCAATATTGCGTTTGGCAGAATAATAGTTGTATCAAAACAAGCGTATTTTGGTATAATTTGGTTTTTGGAAAGTCTGTTACTTTTGGAGTACTGCCATTTTGTTTGGCGACCGAATCGGAGGAATATGGAAGAGAGAAGCAATCGTTGCCTGCTGTTTAGGCCCACCACACTGAGCAGTAAGGCAGTTACTCCATCATCTTAATGAATAACACGTTCAGCCACTTGTTGCCTGCTGATTGGGACCAAGTTTTTTTTAAAAAAAATACTTCCTTGAAACGGGCCTCTGTTGCATGTCCGTTTTGCAGGTTGGGCTTCATTCATCTTGTTATAAAAACTTTTTATTTTTATTCAAATTCATTCAAATTTCATTCGCATGAAGGAAAAACAACTTACCACTCGATTCATCGCTCCCCCGGATCGCCGCAGGCTTTGGGGTGGGTTGATGGTCATGATTATGCTGTTTCTGACCACATCGGCTTTCGCACAAAAAGCAATCAGCGGCAAAATCACAGATGAATCCGGCAACGGATTGCCAGGCGTTACCATCGCCGTAAAAGGCACATCTACAGGTACGACTTCGGATATCGACGGCAACTACAAACTGTCGGTGCCTCCGGGTTCTACCCTGCAAATTTCCTATACCGGCTACGATACGAAACTCGTAGAGGTAGGAGACGCCAGCACATTCGACCTGTCGCTTCAGCCCAATGAAACGCTGATCGCCGAACTCGTCGTTACTGGTTATACCGTGGATACGCGCAAGCAAACCACAGGTTCCGTTTCTACCGTTAAAACCCGCGACCTGACCGCCGTACCTTCCGGTAACGTCGAGCAGCAGTTGCAGGGTCGTGTAGCGGGTGTTACGGTTATTACCAACGGTCAGCCGGGTACTTCCAGTATCGTACGTGTACGTGGTTTCAATGCCTTCGGTGGCAATGAACCGCTGTACATCGTAGACGGTTTGCCAACTTACAACGTCGACTTCCTTTCTCCGGACGATATCGAATCTACTACAGTACTGAAAGACGCTGCCGCCGCTTCTATCTACGGTGCGCGTGCTGCCAGTGGTGTAATCGTATTTACGACCAAACGCGGCACGAAAAAAGCACAGCCGCTGACGATCAGCTACGACGGATCGGTTGGTTTCACGACGCCCGGTACGGCTCAGGAAATCCTGAACCCGCAAGAGCAGGCCGACTGGACCTGGAATGCACTGCGCAACACAGGCCAGGCTACTACCCACCCGCAATACGGTTCGGGCGGTACGCCTGTGCTGCCCGACTACATCAACGTAGGCGGCGCTGCAGGTGTGATCGGTACGGTCGACCTGGCTGCTGAAAAAGCGAAGTACAACATCGACCCGACGGTCGGTTCGGTTTACCAGGTAGTAAAGGCCAACAAAGCAGGTACCGACTGGTACGGCGAGATCACCGACAATGCACCGATGACACGCCATTCGCTGGGTTTCACCGGTTCTACGGACCGTGCCCGCTACTATGTAGGCACGAATCTGCAATACACCCAGGGTATCCTGCGCAACAACTCGTTCCAGCGCAATACCTTCCGTGTAAACACGGAATTTGACCTGGGCAAACGCGTACGTGTGGGTGAAAACCTCCAGTTGCTCTACCGCAAGGTGCTGGGCCAAACCGGTGGTAACAACGGTGCCGGTATCCCGGGTGATGAAAATGCAATCCTGAGCGCTTTCCGTATGCCGTCCATCATTCCGGTATACGACGAGTTTGGCGGTTATGCCGGTACTGCAGCCAAAGGCTTCAACAACCCGCGTAATCCGGTGGCTGAACGCGATGGTATCGCAGACAACCGTGGCTTCGGCTTCGGTGTGCTGGGTAACTTTTACCTGGAAGTAGATCCGATCAAAAACCTGACCCTGCGCAGCAGCATCGGCGGTTTCGGCTCTTCTTCTTCGTACAAAAACTACAACCGGCTGCAGTACGAAAACTCGGAAAACAATGCGAGTTTCTCCTACGGCGAAGGTGGTTCCTATGGCTTTAGCTGGACATTTACCAACACTGCTATCTACAAAGCGCAGTTCGGTGAATCTTCCCTCGACCTGTTGGG
>JAKQJD010000253.1 GCA_029561355.1 Bacteroidota bacterium
GCGGACAGCAAACAATACCGGGTCATTGCGGTCGATTATGATTTTTTAAATGCCTATGAGTTAAAACTGAAAGCGGGCCGCCCGTTTTCCAAAGAATTCGGCAGCGACAACAAGGCGGTTATCTTTAATGAAGCCGGACTAAAACTGCTGGGCCTGAGTGCCGAAGCGGCGCTGGGCAAGCAAATCTTTTTCTGGGGCGATACCTGCAATGTCGTGGGGATCGCGGAAAATTTCCACCAGCAATCGCTTCGGGAGGCCTACGAACCGCTCATTTTGCAACTCCGGCCCGATGTCAGAGGCAAAATTTCGATCAAAACAGCCAGCGGCGACGTACAAAAAACGCTGGCCAGTTTGCAGCAGGGCTGGACCAAATTCTTCCCCGGCAATCCGTTCGATTATTTCTTTCTCGACGAGCATTTTGACGAACAGTACAAAGCGGATCAGCGCTTCGGACAGGTATTCGGGCTGTTTACACTGCTGGCGATTCTGGTAGCCTGCATGGGCCTGTTCGGCCTGGCATCGTTCACCACGGCGCAACGCACCAAGGAAATCGGCGTTCGCAAGGTGCTCGGCGCTTCCATCTTCGGGATTATCCGGATGCTGTACCGGGAATTCGCCTTGCTGATCCTGATCTCCTTCCTGCTGGCTACGCCCCTGGCCTGGTATGCATCCGGGCGCTGGCTGCAGGAATATGCTTTCCGGGTAAATATCGCTTGGTGGCAATTCGCGCTGCCATTTGTGGTCGTTTTGAGTATTGCTTTCCTGACGGTGAGTTTTCAGAGTTTGAAAGCGGCGCTGATTAATCCGGCGCAGTCGTTGCGGAGCGAGTAGAAGGAGGGCGCTGGTAAAGGTGATAGTATAAAAGGTTCTATCGTGGCAATCTATTCCATGTAGTGTCGGGGTGACTTGAAGTCACCCCGACACTACATGGAATAGATTGCCAAATATGAGTCATCCGAATTTTATGAGTGACCCTAAAACTATGAACATTGGCCTTATTCTCTTAAGAATAATAACAGATGCCGGTTTGTCATCCTCGTCGGGACCCGTCCGCTCTAAGGCGCTTCGGTACGGATTTTTCCCACGTAGAGTGGACGGGTCCCGACGAGGATGACAAACCGGCATCTGTTATTACGCAAAGCGAAAAAATTCGGGATGGCGCAGGTTTCAGCCCCAACGCAATTCACCGGGTCGCTTGAAGCGACCCGGTGAATTGCCCCCTGGCATTCAATTCAATAGCAGTTCTTTATGCCGGCACTTTCCGGGCCTTTTCCCGTTCCCAGAACCGGTGATTCGCAATCGCACGAATAAACGCTTCGGCCGGCTGGTCTACCAGAACGCCGGCAGCCTTTGAATCGGCACCTATGTAACTGGCTTTCAGCAAGTCGGCTCCTTCGCCCGTTGCGGCGATGGCCTTGCAGTGCCGGTACGCTTCATTTACAAAATGGATAGCATCAGGATCTGCACGCAGCGCCTGCGCGCTTTTGGCGCCACCGGGAACATACACTGCATCGAACAACACCGAAGCGGCGGTTAGAAAACTTTGATCTACAGGAATTTCCTGTCCTGCCGAACCCTTCAGAGTTCCCAGTTTAGGAGCAATAATTTTGGTAGTGGCGCCGGCCGCTTCCAGCGCTTTTTTTACCGATTGCAGATCATTCTCATCCACACCGTGGGCCGCGAGAATAGCGATTTGCCGGGTTTTGATGGAATCTTTTACGGTATTGACCATGCTGAGGGCAGGGGATTTTTCCAGCGACTGTTTTTTACGAACGGGCTGGTACTGCTCCGGATCGGCATCTGCCGGGAAACTCCGGTTCATGGGGTATTCGGGTTCCGGCACCGGAATGCCCAGGCCGTCGGCAACCTTGACGGCCAGTTGTTTGTCTACCTGACTGAGCAATCCGACCATTCTGGAACGGATATTCTTGCGTTCGACTTTTCCCAGTTCGAAAGTTAGCGCATCGATGATGTGGTTTTGTTCGGCCTCCGACTGGCTGTGGAAAAACAAGGCAGCCTGGCTGAAATGATCGCGAAAACTTTCACTGCGTTCCCGAATCTTGTGCCCGTCTACCCGTTCCTGGTAACTCGTGAATCCGCCATCGGCCATTTTTGCCTGAAAAGGACAGCCATTGCCAATGGTATTGGGTTCGTAACTGACGCGGTCACTGTTGATGGTCTGGCGCATGTGCCCGTCGCGCTGGTTGTTCGCTACCGATACAATGGGGCGGTTGATCGGAATTTCATGAAAATTGGGACCACCCAGGCGCAACAATTGTGTATCCAGGTAAGAGAAAAGCCTTCCCTGTAGCAGCGGATCGTTGGTGAAGTCGATACCCGGCACAATGTGTCCGGGGTGAAAAGCCACCTGTTCCGTTTCCGCAAAGAAATTATCGGGATTGCGATTCAGGGTCATTTTGCCCACGCGCTGTACTGGTACCAGTTCCTCGGGAACAAGTTTGGTCGGATCGAGCAGATCGAAATCGAATTTATGCTCGTCCGCTTCCGGGATGATCTGAAGGCCCAGTTCCCATTCCGGAAACGCGCCGTTTTCAATGGCCTCCCACAAATCGCGGCGCTGAAAATCGGGGTCTTTGCCGGAAATCTTTTGCGCTTCGTCCCAGGCCACCGAATGCACACCCAGCAAGGGTTTCCAGTGGAATTTTACGAAATGGGCAACACCTTCGGCATTGACCAGCCGAAAAGTATGAACACCGAAACCTTCCATCATCCGGAAACTTCTGGGAATAGCGCGGTCGCTCATCACCCACATAATCATGTGCATACTTTCCGGCATCAGGGAAATAAAATCCCAGAACGTATCATGTGCGGAAGCGGCCTGGGGTATTTCGTTGTGCGGTTCCGGTTTAACGGCATGAATAAGGTCGGGGAACTTGATGGCATCCTGAATAAAAAACACGGGAATGTTGTTGCCGACCAGATCGTAATTGCCTTCGTCGGTGTAAAATTTGACCGCAAATCCGCGCGCATCGCGTGCCAGATCGCTCGATCCGCGCGAACCCGCAACGGTTGAAAAACGAACAAATACCGGCGTTGGTTTGCTTGTATCGTTCAGAAACCGGGCCCTGGTATAAGGCTCCAGCGATTCGTACAGATCGAAAATGCCGTGAGCGGCCGCGCCGCGAGCATGCACGATGCGTTCCGGAATACGCTCGTGGTCGAAATGCGTGATTTTTTCACGCAAAATAAAATCTTCGAGCAAAGTGGCGCCGCGCGTACCGGCTTTCAGGGAATTCTGGTTGTCATTGATGCGCAGACCCTGGTTGGTCGTCAGCATTTGCCCGTCACCATTTTGGGTGTCGAACTGAAGGTTTTCGACCTTTTCATTTTCAGTGGGGAGTTTCTTCTTAGCCATGATTTTTGTTTTTTGGGAAAAACTCAAAAACCTATGCCCGTGGAAATATCTGCACTTGTATTGTTGTTGCGGGGTATTATGGGGTTGCCAGCACCTGATGTGAAATACAGAGCCTGGGCCTGCTTGTGTTTTAAGGCCAAATAGAGCCATCTTGCGCTCCCTTTCCATGCGCACTATGGGAATCCAGACGGCGATTGGAAAGGCAGAATAATTCGTTTTATGAAAAACAAGTTGCTCTTGTTTCTTGCCTGTCTGTGTACACAACCTGTGTGCTACGGCAATATCGACTCGTTGTTGCATGTACTGGAACACTCGATCCAGATGCGTCCGGCGACGCTACAACAGAAATACGCACGCATCAGAATCATCCGCAATCAACTGGCTCAAACCCACAACCACAGCGACTCCTTCAAAATCATTTTAAATCTTACCCTCGAATACCAGTCCTTCAATTACGATACCGCCTCCATGGAAGTGCAGCGGTTGAAGCGCATGGCTGTAACGAAGAATGAAAAAGTACAGGCGGAAATCCACGATGCTTTTATCCTGCTTTCTTCGGGCCTCTTCCGCGAATCCCTCGACAAACTAAACGGCCTGTCGCTGGAAGAAACGCCTGATTCCACCAGGCGTTTGTATTATTTCAACCTCGCGCGGTGCTATTTCGACCTGTCGGATACCTACACCGATTATTTAGACAATGCAAAACAGTTCAAGGCAGGTTTGGGATTTCTCGATTCCGCTATTATTTACAGCGTACCCAACTCAGTCGAATACCTCTCGCACCAGGGGCTGAAAGCGCTGAAAGGCACTCAGCGCGAAAAAGGCAAACAGATTTACCGGCAACTGATCGCGCACCCGAACATCACCAACCGCCAACTGGCCATCGAGTATTCTTCCCTGAGTTCTTTGTACCAGGGTGAATATCCCGATTCCGTACTGATTTTTATGATAAAAGCCGCCATTGCCGACGAACAGGCGCTGGTGAAGGAAAGTACGGCGCTCACTTTCCTGGCGCGTCATTCTTTCGAGTCGAAAGATTTCGAACGTGCGGGCCGGTATATCAGCCTGGCGCTGGCGGATGCCAATTTTTTCGGCGCCCAATACCGGAAAATGCAGATCCTCGACATCCTGCCCCTGATTGAAAAACGCCGCCTGGAAATTGAAAAATCGAGGTTTCACCAGTTCGTGTTTTTCTCCGTGGTGCTGGCGGTGTTGCTGTTGATTTCGATATTGCTGATTATCCGCACACAGCGGCAGAAAGCGCACATCAACGAGCAGAACCGGCAGATCAGCGAGCAGAATCACAAATTGAAGGAAAGTGAAACCGCCATTCTGGAGGCATATCAAAAACTGGAGCGTTACGCCCAGAAACTAAGCGAATCGGATCAGTTGAAAGAAAAGTACATCGGGCATTTTTTCGAATCCAACACCAACCTGATCAACAAGGTACACACGCTTTTCAGCAAATCACTCAAACAGGTGCAGGAAGGCAAGTTCAAGGAGGCGATTTTCAACCTCAAACAGTTCAACGACAAATACGAGCAGCAAAAACTGCTACAGGATTTCGACTCGACCTTCCTGACCGTTTTTCCCACTTTTGCAGAGCAGTTCAACCGCCTTTTCCCCGAATCGGAACAATTCCATGTGGCGGGCGAAAACGTCCTCACCGTCGAACTGCGCATTTTTGCGCTCATTCGCCTCGGCATTTCCAACAACCTCACCATTGCCGATATCCACAACTATTCGGTCAACACCATTTACACGTACAAAACCAAGATCCGGCACAAATCGCTGCTCTCCAGCGATGAGTTCGACAAGGCGGTGCTGCGCATCAAGTCGATCTGGGACGGGAAGACCGGTGACTGAAAATTGGTGTGGCTACCCCGCGTAGGAATAATGGCAAGGCGGATGACACGGATCAGGCGGATTGACGCGGATTACGGTGGCCTGACGGCCACTTTTTCAGACTGTGATTCCATGTGATTAATATGATGGCCATGATTACATCCGATGTGAATCATGGCCATCATATTAATCACATGAAATCACAGTCTGAAATCCGCGTCAATCCGCCCAATCCGTGTCATCCGCCTTGCCATTATTCCTACGTGTGGCACAGCCACAGCTCATCCCCATCTATATTGAAAAAACAATAACACATTGATTTTCAATCCATAGCAAGCATTCCCTCCTTGTTTTTTCTATATTCTGAAAGATACGCCCGCCCGCCCGCACAAGCCCACTCTACATTTGTACGGATTTACAAACCACACCTTCCAGGGTTCAAAAAAATTTGGCGGGGTATGGGGTTGAACAGTCCATTGTTTTTCAATTGCCGGGAGTTTTCAATTTAAAGATGGAAATATGAAAAGGTTATTACACTACAAGAGCAGGTATGCGTTTCAAGTGCTGGCATGCACCATGCTCTGGTTTGCAGGCTTGTCCGTTTGCCTGGGTCAGGGCGCCGAACACCTTGTTTCGGGCACAGTTACCGACCGGGAAACAGGAGAAGCACTTCCCGGCGCAACGATCCTTTTAAGGGGCGATGCAGCCAAAGGGACCATTACCGACGTACAGGGAAATTACAGTCTGCGCGTACCCGACGGCCCCGCAACCCTGGTCATCACGTACACCGGATTCGCTACCCAGGAAATTGATGCCACCGGTAAAACCCGGGTCAACATCTCACTTGCTCCGAGTGTGGCGGCCCTCGAACAGGTGGTCGTGATCGGCTACGCCGTTCAAAAGAAAAAAGACCTGACCGGGGCGGTTTCTTCGGTTTCCTCCGGCGATCTGAACCCGGGAGCCGTTACCAATCCCTTGCAGCAGATCGCCGGCAAGGCAGCAGGCGTCAACGTCACGCAGATCGGCAGCGAACCCGGCTCGGCGCCCAGCGT
>JAKQJD010000254.1 GCA_029561355.1 Bacteroidota bacterium
GCGCTCATTCGCCTCGGCATTTCCAACAACCTCACCATTGCCGATATCCACAACTATTCGGTCAACACCATTTACACGTACAAAACCAAGATCCGGCACAAATCGCTGCTCTCCAGCGATGAGTTCGACAAGGCGGTGCTACGCATCAAGTCGATCTGGGACGGGAAAGCCGGATGAGCAAAGCAGTTCCGGTAGCACGGCTTTCAAGCCGTCGGGAGAAGGGCCCTTCAGGGCGCTTTAATTTTTTATACATGTAAGGACGGCCATAAATGGCCTTTGCCCGACAGCCTGAAGGCTGTGCTATCGTTGGAAAAACGCTGCAACCATTTACTCATTCCAATCCGGCTTTATTTCGATGCCCGGGCGAGTCTCAAAACCCATCCTTTACCTTTCTCAAGTCTATATTGAAAAAATCATAAATTATTGACTTTCAACGCCTAATGGGCGCTACCTCCTTGTTTTTTCTATATTCTGAAAGATACGCCCGCCCGCCCGCACAAGCCCACTCTACATTTGTACGGCTTTACAAACCACACCTCCAGAGTTCAAAAAAATTTGGCGGAGCATGGGGTTGAACAGTCCATTGTTTTTCAATCGCCGGGAGTTTTCAATTTAAAGATGGAAATATGAAAAGGTTATTACATTACAAGAGCAGGTATGCGTTTCAGGTGCTGGCATGCACTATGCTCTGGTTTGCAGGCTTGTCCGTTTGCGTGGGTCAGGGTGCCGAACACCTTGTTTCAGGCACAGTTACCGACCGGGAAACGGGAGAAGCGTTGCCCGGCGCAACGATCCTTTTGAGGGGCGATGCAGCCAAAGGAACCATCACCGACGTACAGGGAAATTACAGTCTGCGCGTGCCCGACGGCCCCGCAACCCTGATCATCACATACACGGGTTTCGCTACCCAGGAAATTGACGCCACCGGTAAAACCCAGGTCAACATCTCACTTGCTCCGAGCGTGGCAGCGCTCGAACAGGTGGTCGTGATCGGCTATGCCGTTCAAAAGAAAAAAGACCTGACCGGGGCGGTTTCTTCCGTTTCCTCCGGCGATCTGAACCCGGGAGCCGTTACCAATCCCTTGCAGCAGATCGCCGGCAAGGCAGCAGGCGTCAACGTCACGCAGATCGGCAGCGAACCCGGCTCGGCGCCCAGCGTACGGATCCGGGGCATTACATCCCTGCTGGGCGGCAATGACCCACTCGTGGTCGTCGACGGTATTCAGGGCAATATGGACCTGCTGAACCAGGTGCCACCTTCGGAAATTCAATCGATCGATATCCTGAAAGACGCTTCCGCCACCGCCATTTACGGCTCGCGGGGCGCACCGGGCGTCATCATCGTCACCACCAAAAGATCGGAAGAAGGCAGGGCAAGCCTGGAATACAGCGGCGTAACTTCCGTGGATTTTCTGGCCAGCAAACTGGACGTTTTTACCGCTGAAGAATGGCGCAACCAGGCGGATCTGTGGAACCTGCCCGTGTCCACCGACCACGGCTCCAATACCGACTGGTACGACCTGCTTACACGGTCCGGCATGACGCACAACCATACCCTGTCGTTCGGCAGCGGCACCGGCAGCCTGAATTACCGGGCATCCGTCTCCGCTATCCTACAGGATGGCCTGGTGATCAACAGCAATAACAACAACTACATCGCCAGGATACAGGCCACGCAGAAGGCGCTCAACGACAAACTTACGCTCAACGTCCAACTGAACAACAGCATCCGCAAAAACATCGGCAGCCCCGGCGACGTGGGCCGCGCCGCCTTCCGCTCCAATCTGATCAGTAATGCCTACGTAGCCAAACCCACCGACCCGGTTTTGTTTGAAGACGGCAGGTATTACGCCGATGAAAACGTATTTCAGTATATCAATCCTTACGCGGTCGCCAAAACGGTTGTCAACGAAAGTGAAACCCGCCAGCAATTCGGCAGCCTGCGC
>JAKQJD010000272.1 GCA_029561355.1 Bacteroidota bacterium
CTCAAACTGGTGAACGGACTGCCCGAACTGCTGGAAACAGCCCGTAAATCCGGCATTCCGATGGGCATTGGCACCGCGGCGCCCAAAGCGAATGTGGATTTTGTGCTGGACAACTTGAATATACGTTCGTATTTTCAGGCAGTTGTACATGCCGACGACGTGGATAAAGGCAAGCCCGACCCCGGTGTGTTTTTTAAGGTGGCCGACCTGCTGCACGTGCCCTACGGCGATTGCCTCGTTTTTGAAGATTCACCGACCGGCGCAAAAACAGCCCTGAATGCGGGGATGAAAGCCATCATTCTAACTACAACGCACCAGTCATACGAATTCGAAGGCATCGCCAGCGTGATGCGTTGTGTGCCCGATTACACACACCTCGATCTTTTGTCAATACTTGAAACTATCAACCAACAATGAAAAGAATTTACCCGATTTTTCTGATCCTTCTGGGTGGGTGTGCCATGCTTTTGCAAAACTGCCAACAAACACCTCCGCCACCCAAATCCGGCATCGAAAAAGCACTTTTCGGCAACCTGCCGGACGGTACAACTGCCGACCTTTATACCCTTCGCAACGCGCAGGGCATGACCGTCCGTATTACGAATTTCGGCGGCATCATTACCTCCTGGACCGCCCCCGACAAAAACGGGAAATACGAAGACGTGGTGCTGGGCTGCGATTCACTGGCAGGGTATCTGCGCGGAACACCGTTTTTCGGCGCGCTCATCGGCCGCTACGGCAACCGTATCGCCAAAGGTAAATTCACACTCGACAGTACCGTTTATTCGCTGGCTACCAACAACATCGGCAATCACCTGCACGGCGGCATCAAAGGTTTCGATAAAGTGTTGTGGACTGCCACAGCTATGGAAGGGGAGGAGCCCGCGCTGAAACTCACCTACTTATCCAAAGACGGAGAAGAAGGTTATCCCGGAAATCTGTCGGTCGAAGTGATATATACGCTTCAAAAAGACAATTCCCTGAGTATCCGTTATTTCGCTACGACGGATAAACCAACGGTTGTGAACCTGACCAACCATTCCTATTTCAACCTGGCCAGCGCCGGAAAAAGTGATATTCTCGGGCATGAGTTGATGCTGAACACGCCCATGTTTCTGCCTGTTGACAGCACCCTGATCCCTACCGGTGAGTTAAAGCCCGTAAAAGGAACGGTATTCGATTTTACACAACCCACGAAAATCGGCGCCCGCATCGACGATGTATCCGATATCCAGATCAAATACGGCCTGGGGTACGATCACTGCTGGGTTACCGCAAAAAGTGCAACCAACGTGCTGGAACTGATTGCTACGTTGCATGCCCCCGTTTCCGGCCGCTACATGGAAGTGCTGACTACTGAGCCCGCCGTTCAGTTTTACTCCGGTAATTTCCTGGATGGGAAAGTGATTGGTAAAGGCGGCACCCCGTATCAGCACCGCAGCGGCCTTTGCCTCGAAACACAGCATTACCCGGATTCGCCGAATAAACCGGCATTTCCGAGTACGGTTTTGCGGCCGGGAGAAACGTATAAAACAACGACGGTTTACAGATTTGTGAGAAAGTGAGAGAAGTGAGAGGGTGAGAGCCGACTTCGATTACGCCGCTTCGCTCTACAATCGGAATGTCCTGAGCGAAGCGGCGTAATCGAAGTCGGCTCTCACCCTCTCACTTCTCTCACTTTCTCACCCTCTATTCAATGCTGGCACGCGCACTTCGCCTCCAGGCAAGTGTGGCTCATTCCGGCGCCGCTCGTCTGGTTCCCCGGTAGTTCAAACCAGAATTTCGAGCGTTTTTTATCATAATTACCTACTTCATTGAGCGTAGCGGCATCGTACAGTCGGCCATTCAGCATCACGTAGCGAATCGATTCGGAATTTCGGATATCTTCCAGCGGGTTGCTGTCGAGCACCAGCAGGTCGGCCAGTTTTCCGGCTTTCAGCGAACCGATTTCCTTGTCCAGGCCCAGGTGT
>JAKQJD010000278.1 GCA_029561355.1 Bacteroidota bacterium
CGGCGTGGATTGGTACCTCAACTCCAAACACACGGTAGGCGTACTCGTTAACGGTAACGTAAACCCCGGCGATTGGCGGAACCACAGTTTCACCAACATCGGCAAAACGGGCAACAACGGCCAGATCGACACCCTGCTGCGTGCTTCGAACAATGTGGAAAGTTTCCGCAGCAACATCAACGCGAATTTCAACTACCGTTTTGCCGACACCACCGGCCATTCGCTGAATTTCGACTTCGACTACGGCAACTTCGACATCCAGGGCGCCAGTTACCAGCCGAACCTGTACTATTCGCCCAACGGCTCCGAACTGCTGCGCCAGCGCATTTACCGCAACCAGACCCCGACCGCTATCGACATTTACACGGCAAAAGCGGACTACGAACAGCGCCTGTTCAAAGGTACGCTCGGTCTGGGCGTAAAAGTAGCCGACGTAAAAACGGACAACACGTTCAATTTTTTCAACGTGATCGACGGTCAATCGGAACTGGATGAAGACGTGAGCAACCGCTTCATTTACGAAGAACGTACCAGCGCCGCCTACATCAACTACAACCGCATGTTCGGCAAAAAACTGAACGTTCAGGCCGGTTTGCGGGCAGAAAACACCGATTATGAAGGCCAGTTGCTGAGCGCCAAAAAAGACACGGTGAACACGAATAACTACACGGAACTATTCCCGAGTGCGGCCATCACCTACACATTTACCAAAAAAATCGGCCTGAACGCCACGTACAGCCGCCGCATCGACCGCCCGAGTTACCAGGACCTGAATCCGTTCGAGAACAAACTGGACGAACTGACTTTCCAGCGCGGCAACCCGATGTTGCGTCCGCAGTTCACCAACAGTTTCGAAATCAGTCCGACTTACCAGGGCTACCCGGTCGTGACGATGGGTTACAGCCACACGAAAGACGTATTTACGCAGGTACTGAAAACCGACGAACGCGATACCCGTGCCACGTTTATTACCAATGAAAACCTGGCCGATCAGAAAAACTACACCCTGAGCGTCAATCTGCCGACTCCGATCGCCAAATGGTGGGAAGGTTTCGTTAGCCTGACGGGCTACCGCAGTCACTTCGAAGCGGATTTCAGCACGCCGGAAACGCCCAACTTCAAAGTAGACCAGTCGTTCAACGCCTTTAATGCCTATAGCGAACAAACGGTCAAACTGCCGAAAGGATTCAGCGTACAACTGTCGGGCTGGTACAACAGCCGCGCTTTCTGGGGCACTTTGCGCAGTAAACCGCAGGGTTCGATGGACCTGGGTATCCAGAAAAAACTGTTCGACGGCAAAGGCGACCTGCGCCTGCGTTTCGGCGACATCCTGCACACAGCCGGCTGGGGCGGCGAGAACCTGTTCACACCCAACCTGAAAATGGTGGCCGGAGGCAACTGGGAAAGCCGCACCGTAACGATGAGTTTCTCCTATCGCTTCGGCAGTTCGGAAATCAAAGATGCCCGCCAGCGCAAAACGGGTCTGGAAGACGAGAAAAACCGCGTAAAAGGCGGGAAGTAAGTCTGGAAGCAGTGCGAAGCCTTCAGTGCGAAGTGCGAAGTTGGTAAAGAAACTCAATTACGGCTAATCACCACTAACAGCCAAAGACACCCGCCCTACTCCTGGTAAGGCGGGTTGTTTTTTTGTGCCTCATACTCCGCAATTTCCTCCGCTGTCAACTGCTCGTCTATT
>JAKQJD010000280.1 GCA_029561355.1 Bacteroidota bacterium
GCGGGCATCCGAAGTGCCTTGAAGCAGCAGGGTGTCGGCAGGTTTCGAATCCGTATTTTCTAACAGGCTGCGTTGCAGGTAAATACTTTGCTCCCGTACGAACCCGTTGGTCAGCACCGCAGATTTTTCCCACTCCGGCAATCGGGAGGGCAGGGCGCGGTACTCGGCTTTTTGCCGGATGATTTCCTGCGGGAAATAGCGCAGGACGGTGACGGGTTTTGGAAATGTGTACAAGTTGTTCGTGTTATGCCATGAGGCGGTTAATTTTCACTCCACAGCGCCCGCAAATCTGCCGCGACGATCTGTGTGCTGTCACCGAAAACGCTGGGATGATACACCAGTGTCATGCGGCGCAGCATCTGGTTGCGGCACTGGAAATCGAGCACCTGCATCGGCCCCAGCGGTTTGGCAGGTGGATGCGGTGGCAAATTTTCCTGAAGTGGGCGGAAGAGGACGATGGATTCCGTGTCTGGGCCGGAAGGGTAACGCGCTTCCGTTTCAGCCGCCGGTACAGAGTCGGTTTGAATTCCTACAATGTTTTCTTTCGGAATAATCCAGCCTTTATCCTGTTGATAATCAACGATCAACAGGGCATTTTTGTTGGCAGCCACCGAAAGCCGGAAGTATTCATCGGGGAAACACCAGGTTTTTTCAGGCGTAAAATCCAGTTTGTCGCCCAGTTTTACCACCCTTACTATCGCCTTGCTGCGCAGGTCGCGGTCAGAGTGCCGGCCGTAAACGAGTCCGATCAGTCCCACGAGCAAAAAACCGACAGTCAGGGAAAGGCCCAGCCATACCATAAAAATGCGCCAGAACAGGCCGGCCATGGGCCAGAGGTGCATGGTGAGCAGCAAAGTACCTGCGATAACGACCAGGCTGAACAAAAAAAGGCCCCAGCCGAGGGCGCTGATTTTTTTCCGGAGTTTGCGTTTTTGTTTTTTGATTTTCGAAGGCTGGAACGTGCGGTAACCATCGATACTTTGTCGCGCAGCGGTGGGCTGTCCGGCGTCGCGCAGGCGGATTTCGGAGTAAGGTTCAGGGGAAATAAACGCCAGCAGGCAAAACAAAAAAAGTAGTTTCATCGGATGCTTCGTCAGAAATTCTTCCACATCATACTTTCCACCGGCTTGTCGGTCCGCTGGTTGTACTTCGCATTCTGTTTTTTGTGGTAGTAATTTTCAATATCCCCTTCGATCAGAAAATAGATCAATTGCCCAACAGGCATGCCTGCGTACACGCGCACGGGCTGTACGCAGGAAATTTCGAGGGTCCAGGTATTGGAAAAGCCGACGTCTCCTTTGCCGGCCGTGGCGTGAATATCGATGCCCAGGCGGCCGATGCTGCTTTTACCCTCCAGAAATGGTACGGTATGGTGCGTTTCGGTGTACTCTTCCGTAACGCCGAGGTAAAGCGTACCGGGCTCGAGTACGAAACCCTCGGGACCGATTTCGAACAGATCGATCGGATTGTGCTTTTTGGCATCCAGCACCCGGTCGCGGTAAACGGCCAGGTATTTCCCCAGGTGTACGTCGTAGGAGTTGGTGCCGAGGCATTCTGCCCGGAACGGCTCGATAACGATCTGGCCTTTTTCGATGGCTTCCATTATTTTTTTATCAGTCAGGATCATAGGAGTGTCGATGTTAAAAAGTGCGCAAAAGTATTCGATTTTATGCTAGTAAATGCCCGAAATTGCCGGCCGAACGGATAACTTTTTGGGCGCCGGGCTGTTTACCTCTCTCTTTGAACCATCAGACACATTTTATAAAATGAAAAAGACACTTGTCCTCGGCGCAACGGATAATCCCTCGCGCTATGCATACCTGGCCGTGCAGCGCCTGTTGCACCATGGCCACGAAGTAGTGCCGCTGGGTGTACGCGAAGGGAAGGTGGAAGGGCTGGATATTCAGCATGGAACGCCTGACATTAGTGGTGTGGATACGGTGACGCTTTACATGCGCCCCGAACGTCAGGTGGCTTACTACGACTATATTCTGCAAACACTGCGCCCGAAAAGGATCATTTTCAATCCGGGTACCGAGAACCCGGAACTAATAGAACTTGCTGAAAAACAAGGTATTGAGCCGGTGGAAGGGTGCACGCTGGTGATGCTTTCCATAGGTAGTTATTAGTTATCCGTTATCAGGGTGGTAGGGGGGCGGTTTTCACGCTGCCTGGCCAGTTGTCTGGTCAATAAGCCAAGGGCAACGTGTCATCCTGAACGCAGTGAAGGATCTGGATTACAGGTAAATCTGTGCCAAAATTAGATCCTTCACTGCGTTCAGGATGACACGTTGCCCTTGGTTTATTGACCAGACAACTGGCCAGGCAGCGTGAAAACCGCCCCCCTACCACCCTGATAACTAATAACTAATAACTGATAACTAATAACCAATAACCAATAACATCCTCACCCCGCATACAACTTAATACAACTCTCACACAAACAGGTTGTGCCGAACTGCCGCACCAGCGTTTCCTTCGTTGCAGGGTGCAGGTTAATGTCTTTACACCAGCAATTGTTGTCGCTGTAGCAGATGTGTTTGCGTTTGCAGCGTGGGCAGGAAGCCACAAAATCGGCGTCTTCTTCCACCCAGGCCGCTTCTACACGCCCGCCGATGGGAGGATTGAGTTTTTTTACGCGCACCCGGATGGCCTGCAGGGTAGAAAACTGGTGTTTCATACGGGCGATGATACCGGCCAGCACCGTTTCGATCAGGTGCTTCGGTTGTTCCATTTCCATCTGGCAAATCCGGAAAATAATCTCGTAGTTCACCGTTTGTTCTACCTGATCGGTAGCGGCGGCTTTCGCAATACCGGCCTTGACGTATACGTCTACCAGGTACTCCGTACCCAGCGCCTTTTCCGCTTCGTATACGCCGTGATATGCGTGAAAACGCATGCCTTCCAATGCAATCCAGGCCATTTTTTTATGTGTTTGGTGTTTGGTATATCGTTTTTTGCCTCACAACTCACAACTCAATTCTATTACTGGAGCGAAGCAGTGTACTCTAAATCGGTTCTCACCCTCTCACCTCTCACTCTCTCACTTCTATCCATTATTCTCCGAGCATTTCCCGGAGCAGATCCCGTTGCGTGGCGAGATCCGGGCATTTGCCGGCGAGGGCTTTTTCTACTTGGGCAAATTCTTCTTTTTTGAGTTTCCCGAACTGGGCCACTACGGTGGCGGAGCACTCTTTTGCACGGTTGTATTCCTCCTGAATTTTTTTCAGATTATTCTGAAAACCGACTTGAGCCGTTGTGTCGGCGGCCATTTCCGCTGCCTGGCGATTCAGCGCCGCCAGTGGGCCGGTACACTCGCAGAAAGCCTGCGCGATCTTGTCGATACGCGTTTCGGCAGGCGGATTGTTGTCGCAACCGAAACACAACATCAATACGAGGAAAAAGAGCAGTCGCATAAAATTTACGTTTACAAAGGCGAAAAATGCAAAACACAGGAACGGGTTCCCGGCGTGCATCTTGTCACAAAGGACATACAAATTTTTCAAATGCTCCTTTTTCGGCTTTGGGATTTTTATTTAACCACAAGGGGCACAAGGGTATTTCACAAAGATCACAAAGGGTTGTTATTCTTGGCTTTGTGATCTTTGTGAAATACCCTTGTGCCCCTTGTGGTTAAATAAAAATCAAAACTGCTGCCCCTTTTTGAAATGTCATTTTCCCCCTTGTGGTTAAATAATAAAATCAAACCTGCCCTTCATCCGCAAAACTGAAATAGCCGCGTTCCGAAATGATGAGGTGATCCAGCATGGGCAGGTCGAGCAGGGCGCCCGACTGCTTGAGTTTCCGGGTAAGATCGATATCGGCCTGGCTGGGTTGCAGGTTGCCGGAAGGGTGGTTGTGCACGGCGATAAAAGCCGCGGCTTTGCCGTCGAGGGCGGCTTTGAGCACCATTTTGATGTCGACGACCGTGCCGCTCATACCGCCGCTGCTGAGTCGTTCGCGAGCGAATACTTCGTTGGCTTTGTTGAGCAGCAGCAACCAGAATTCTTCGTGTTGCAGGTCGGCCAGCAGGGGAGCGATGGTGTTGTAAGCGTCGCGGCTGTGGCCGATTCGGGGGCGTTCGCGCAGGTCGGACAACTGGCGCCGCCTGCCCAGTTCAAGCGCGGCAGCGATGGTGACGGCTTTTGCTTCGCCGATGCCACGGAACTTTTGCAGTTCGCTCAGGGAGCGTTTGCCCAGATCGTTGAGGTTGTAATCGACCGAAGCGAGGATGGTTTGCGCGACGGCGACCGCGCTTTCGCCGGTTGTGCCCGAGCCGAGCAAAATGGCCAGCAATTCGGCGTCGGAAAGCGCCAATTTGCCTTTGAGGATCATTTTTTCGCGCGGGCGGTCCTCTTCTGCCCAGGCCGTGATGGCGCGTGTAGAATATTCTGACATACATGAAGCGATTAGGATGATGAAATATGCAGGCGAATATCGGTGAAATTTTTCGATAAAAAGACGGGAGAGAATTATTTACAACATGAATTAAACCTTGCCTTTCCGGCAGGCTCTAAGTGCAGGTATAATCCGCCTTCAATTTTCACTAAAAACTTTTTTAACCATGAAGATCCAATTGTTTTTTACGGCGCTTGCCGCCACGCTTGCCCTCACCTTCCAGTCGTTCACTACCTTGCCTGTAAGTGCAACCATGCGCCCCTGGGAATTACTCGGTGCGAAAAAAGTGAACTACGGACTCGACCGCGATGAAATCGATGTAACAGCCCGCGAAGGCACTTTTACAGGTATCCAACTCCGGGTTAAAAGAAGCCCGATCAATATGCACAAGGTGGCCGTTCATTTCGGCAACGGCGAAGTGCAGGAATTTGAATTGCGCGACAATTTCCGCGCGGGCAGCGAAAGCCGCATCCTCGATTTACCGGGCAACAAACGCGTGATCCGCAAAATCGTGATCTGGTACGATACCAAGAACCTGGCTGTTGGGAAGGGTGTGGTAGAGGTTTGGGGACGCCACTGATCGTGTTTGGGGTGTAGTGTATGGTGTTTGGGGCACATTGCTCTTGGCCGTCCAACTTTAAAAAACCGAGAGCAGCGCGCCCCAAACACCAAACACTACACCCCAAACACCAAAAGCAGCGCGCCCCAAACACCAAACACTACACCCCAAAAACCAAAAGCAGTGCGCCCCAAACACCAAACACTACACCCCAAACACCAAAAGCAGCGCACCCCAAACACCAAACACTACACCCAAACACCAAAAGCAGCGCGCCCCAAACACTAAACACTAAATACCAAACACCACCTCCAGATGGTGCTTGAGGTGCGACACATAATCCACCGCCAGCCATTCCAGCGTATGCAGGTCTTCGCCGTTTTTCCCGGTATCGCATACGTTGGTCCACACGCTTTGGGGCATAATTTCGAGCACGCGCAGGATTTGCCTGTTGATCAGGCACCACAGATTGATGAGTTCGTGTGTGTCTACCTGCTGGTATCCCTGGAAAAATACCCACTGATCCTGGTAATACACAATTTTCTCACGTTCAGCATATTGTGTGACGATAAAGCGCCGGTGGTTGTTCAGGGCGCTGTCAATCAGGTGGCCGAGTATTTCTTTTTTCGACCATTTCGAAGGGTCGGGTTTGGCGACCCAGTCGGCTTCGGTAAATGCGGTGAACCGTTCCGTGCACGATACGAGCAGTGTGGAGAGTTCGGTGGTAATTTCTTTCATTTTTATTTTTGGAATATGGACTCCAGCGCCTTGTCGGTGTCCGGATACTGGAATATGAAACCGGCCTGCTCTATTTTTTCAGAAGCGATCAGGTTGCTGTTCAAAATGGTGGCCGACATTTCGCCAAACAGCAGCCGCAAGGCAAACGAAGGGACGGGTAAAAAAACGGCGGGCCTGCGCCGGGCGTGGGCAATGGCTTTCACCAGTGCTTTGTTCCGAATGGGGTAGGGCGCCACGAGGTTAAAAACGCCATCTACATCGGGTGTTTCCAATGCCCAGATAAATGCCCTGCACACGTCGTCGCGGTGTATCCACGAATACCAGGCCTGTCCGTTGCCGAAATAGGTGCCGAGGCCGAACCGGAGCGGTTTCACAAATTCGTCCAGCGCGCCGCCGCCTTTTTCGAGTACTACGCCGAGGCGAAGTTTTACGGTACGGATACCCAGCGCTGCGATTTCATCTACAGCCTGTTCCCATTGTTCGCAGCAGTCTACCATAAAACTGCGGTCGACGGGCGCATCGGTTTCATGCATTTTTTGTTCGCCGGAATTCCCGTAGTAACCGATTGCGGAGGCCGACACCCAGGCCTGCGGTTGGTGTCCACTTTGCTTGACGGCTTCCGCGAGCATGTGCGTGCTTTTCACACGGCTGTCGACGATTTCCCGTTTCCGGGCTTCCGTCCAGCGCTTGTCGGCAATGCCTGCGCCCGCCAGATTGACGACGTAATCGACGCCTTCCAGCGCTTTCCGGTCGATAGTGCCCTTTTCCACATCCCAGGCAAATTGCCCGGCTCCTTTGGGCTGGCGGGTGAGCAAACGAACGACGTGCCCCTGTTGAAGGAGCATATCGGCAAGGCGGGTGCCGATGAATCCGGTACCGCCGGCAAGAAGGGTTATGGGCATTTTAGTTATTGGTTATCAGTTATTGGTTATTAGTGTTGTAGCGCTTGGTCATCTTTATTAGCTCAGCCAAGGGTTAAAACACCAATAACCAATAACCATTAACTAATAACCAGACGTGGGTCTCATCATCCGAATGGTCAGCAAAACCCACACCGCGATACACGGCACTGATTTCAATACAAAAGGCTGCACGATTTGTTCACGCCAGAGGCGGGGGAAAATATCCGTAGGGGAAAGCGACACCAGAATAAAGGTGACGACGAGCAAAGCCGTTTCCCAGCGGGAGCGGCCGGAAGTGACGTACCAGATGGCTACGCCGCACATGGCGATCACAAAAGTGGGCGACTCGGCCTTGTGGTTGAAAATGACGACCCAAAGTAAAATGGACGCCAGGGTGAGGAGCGCGCCCTGTGGCAAACGACGGGCGTAAAAAGTGGAAATGAGCAATATCAAAAGCCCTGTGCCGGTAACGGCCATCTTCGGGGGCGACCACCCGAACCAGGTTTGAAGCCAGCCCTGCACCGAGAGTCCGACGGAACTGGCATGGTCGCTGCGCAGGAGTTCCCACCACCATTCATACACTTGTGCGAGGTGCTGCGGCCCCAGCACTACCATGGGCACCAACGCGAAAAAGACCATCCAGGCCGCCAGAGATAAAGCAAAACGCAATTTTTGAGGGTAAAACCACGCCAGCAGGGCGGAAAAAATGCCGAATATTTTCAGGAAAGCGCCGGCTGCCGTCCAGCCTGCTGCCGCACCCGGTTTGGCACGTTCCAGTGCCACGAAGGTCCACAGGATGAGTGCTGCCGTCAGGCCGTTGCTCTGGCTGTTTTGCATGGAAACGACGAGTTCCGGCAAAATCCACCAGGCCATAAAAACGCGTTGCTTTTCCGTCAGTACCTGCATTTGCCAGATGGCGGCAAGCAACAACAAAGCATTCAGAAGGTTCCACAAAGGTAGTCCGGCCCAGTCGGGTAATGCCGCAAACGGCGCCATCATCAGCGCAAACGCCGGGCTGTATTTGAACAAATCCCATTGTTCAGCGGGAAAGGACGCATACGGATTATGGCCGTTCAGCAAATGAAAAAATGCATTCCGGAAAATCCGGTAGTTCTCATACGCGGTATACCCTTTGGCATCGACGCCAAGCCCCAGCCGCTGCACGGAAATCAGCAGGGCTGCCAGGCTGTAGATTGACCAGAGGAACCAGCGTTTGAGAAAAAGTGCTTTCATGCGGAATTGAATGTTGATGAGGTTGATAAGGTTGATGAGGGTTGATAAGGGTTGATGAGGGTTGATATTCAGCCACTCGATGAACGAAAATATGAATCTATTAAAAAAAAGGAAATCACTTAAATACTATAGAGTGGCTGAATATCAACCCTCATCAACCCTTATCAACCCTTATCAACCTCATCAACCCTCATCAACATTTTTACACCAATCAGTTTCCCAACTTCATATTCTTCGCCGGCACCACATCCAGCACGCCTTCCAAATCTTTCAGCAGGTCGGTGATGGCTTTTTCCGTAAACTGATCCGGATTGTAGCCCACCAGCCAGTTGTTTTCGGTAGAAACGCGGCGGACGAGGCGCAACTTGATTTCGTCGTTGAATTTGGCTACCCAGTTGCCGGCATTTACGTCAGGTTTGAGTTTTACCACCACCTGCGCCGTCAGTTTAAGCGCCGGATCATCCGGATTTACCCCTTTTTTTACCTGAACGCCATGCGCTTCTGCGAGGTCCTTGAGCATATTTTCGAGTTCCAGGATCGGTTTCGGCCGGTCGATACTGCCCGAAACGGGATGGCTTTTGGCGCCGTCATAGACCGTTAAGCGTGCATAAGGCGCATCGGCAACGCGGCTTTCGATGTTTTCCGGATATTGCCAGAGGTTCACTTTTTTTACTTCCGTAGTCAGTTTGGAAAGTTCGTCGGGCGTGAGTTGGAATTCCGATTTCCCCGCCTTTTCCACAAAACGGGTGCCCTCATATTTGACCTTGCCGTTGGTGTAAAAATCGAGCACATAAATCGGGCACCAGCCGCGGCAGCCCTGGGTGGCCAGGCTGATCAACTGACTGCCGCCTTTGGTATCCATCGAAGGGGTGGAAGCGGCGGTTTCTTTCCGGGTTTTGCAGGCAAACAGCGCCGCGAAGAGGAGGAGGAGTGTGGTGTTGCGCATGGCTTATCTATTATTAGTTATTAGTTATTGGTTATTAGGGTAGTAACCCTTGGTATGATCAGTTGTATGGCCAAAAGTTATCAGCCTGATAACCAATAACTAATAACCAATAACTATCAAGCAATTGCCTGCTCCAGATCCGCCACAATATCCGCCACATTTTCAATACCTACCGACACCCGGACGAGTCCGTCCGTGATGCCGTTTTCGAGGCGCACGGCTTTCGGCACGCTGAGGTGCGACATGGAAGCAGGGTGCAGGATGAGCGTATCGGTATCGCCGAGGGTAGGGGCCAGGGTACAGAACCGGATTCGATTCATACAGGCGATACCCGCTTCGAGGCCGCCTTTTAGTTCGAAACTCAGCATACCGCCGTTGCCGCGCATCTGGCGCTGAGCGAGTGCATGGTCGGGATGTGAAGCGAGTCCGGGGTAGTTGACTTTTGCCACGGCCGGGTGGTTTTCCAGGAATTCGGCCAGCGTTTGTGCGTTGGCGCAATGGCGGTCCATACGTAATGTCAAGGTTTTCAGGCCGTTATAGGTCAGCCATGCCTCAAATGGAGAGCAGTTGGTGCCTACGAGTTTCATGGCATTCCAAACCTTTTTGCGCATCACTTCCTTGTCTTTGCCGATCACGATGCCCGCAGTAGAGTTGCCGTGGCCGTTCAGGAACTTGGTCGTGGAATGCACGATAAAATCCACGCCGAACGCAAAAGGCTGTTGCAGATAAGGTGTCGAAAACGTATTGTCGATGGCACACCAGGCGTCGTATTTGTGCGCAATATCGCTCAGCAACTGAATGTCTATGCAGGCCAGGGTAGGGTTGGCGGGCGTTTCGCAATACAGCATTTTTATCGTGGAATCCTCGCGGAAACGGCGTTCCACTTCTTCCGGATCGCGAAGGTTGGCGAATACCGTTTCCACACCGAACTGACCGAAAATACTCTTCAGCAAGTCGGTGGTGCCGCCGTACAAATTGGCCTGGCTCAATACTTTATCGCCCGTTTTCAATACGCCCAGCAACAAAGTGGAAATGGCCGACATGCCGCTCGACGTCATCACTGCATGCGCAGTCATATTCAGTCCGTGCGTTTCCAGGTCGGCAATTTTTTGCGCTACAGCATCCACCGTCGGATTGGCATAGCGGCTGTACACGTGGCCGCTTTCGATGTTCTGGAAAATACCGATGCCCTGATCGATGTCTTCAAAAGCGAAAGACGAAGTGGCATAAATCGGCAAAATATGCGGCCGCGTGGTTCGGTTGTCAGGACTTTCCTTGACGGTGAAAGAGTCGAATTGCATGTGCAGGTATTTTATTTAACCACAAGGGTTGTAAGGAGTTGTTTTAACCACAAGGTTCACAAAGGGTTTTCACAAAGATCACAAAGTGCAGCCTTCGTGACCCTTGTGAAAACCCTTTGTGAACCTTGTGGTTAAATACTCTAAAAAAGTATAAACAATTGTATATAAACAAATTAACTGTTTCTTTCCTCTCGGAAAACCCAAGCGCGAAGTCCCCCGAAACACTAAACACCACACCCCAAACACCATCAGTCCCCCGGCCAGTAGTGCTCGCAAACTTTATACAAATACGATCCCGGCGGCGCTTTGGACGACAGGAACAACGAGGCGCGGCACCCCACTTCATACGGGCAGTCATTGATAATGGCGTCGGGTTTTCCGTCGCGGTCGATGTCGCCGAACCACAACAGGTCGACCGACGGACTGGCGTCGGGTGCGTCGGGTTTTACCCAGCGCGTCAGATCCTGGTATTGTACGGGTTCCTGGCTGAAATCGATCAGTTGCAATTTGTAATCGGTCACACGGACGTACGTGTTTTCCAGCGAGGCGCAGCCCGTGGCGGCGATGCCGTACGTCGGCCGCAAAATAGTGTCGTTCATATCGTTGCCCGGGTAAATAGACAACTGTCCGCCCGGGTTCAGGGTTTTGGAAAAATACATTTCCCCGATCTCGAAGTTACCCAGCGGTCCGCAGTAGCCCGTAGGGATGGGTTGCAGGCTGGAGATCAGGAATTTGCTGATTTCGGCCTGGTTGGTTTTCAAAACCCGCACCTGCGTCTGGAAAAATTCGTTGAATTCGTCGGCCACGCGCACCTGTACCCGCCGCACCTCATCGGCGAAAGAATCGCGGGCATACACGCCGAACCATTGCAACGGCGGCAGGTTTTCGCCTTCCATTAAAATATCATTTTCGTAATGCAGGCCGATGGTGCCGGTGAGGTAGGCGCCGAAAGCCCAGCCCGAAACACCTTTGTAGCGCAATTTCAGCCACGGCGCATACGGTGACTCGGGGTCGGTGGTGTCGGCTTGCATGTATTCGCCATTGTTATACGCTTCGATCACCTGCACGACGGCGCCCTGGGTGAGGGAGCCGACTTTTTTCCCGTTTTTATCGGGCGTATCGCGCAAATTGAGCGAACTGGCGGTTACGATCATTTCGTCCGGAAAAAATGGCGTAACCTGAGCTGATGCACTGGCTAACACCAGTAATGTGAAAAGGAGGATGTGAAAAAACTTCATTATATGATAGGATCAGTTGTTGTTATCTGAAAAACACGTCGTAGGCAAAGCGCATCACAATACCCGCCACTACTACCAGAAAAACCTTGCGCATAAAGGCGTTGCCGCGCAGCACCGCCATTCGGCTGCCAAAGTACGAACCCGATACATTGCAAACCAGCATTGGCAGCGCCAAATGAAAAAGAACGTGTTTATGAATCAGAAAAAAAACCAGCGACGAAACGTCGGCAATCACATTCACCACTTTGGAAATGGCCGATGCTTTTAAAAAATTGTACCCGACGATGCTCACGAATGCGAATACCAGCAGGCTTCCGGTACCAGGCCCGACAAACCCGTTGTAAAAACCCAGCACAGCCCCGATACCTGCCGCTACAAACGGTAGTCGTTTTTCCGAAAAACGAAACGACTCCTCCTGGCCCAGGTTCTTTTTCCGATAGGTATACAATGCGATCAGCACGATCAATACCAGGATCATGGGCTTCATCACCTGCGCCGGGAACATGCTCTGTACCGTAGCGCCCAGGTACGAAAAACCGGAAGCGCTCACTCCGGCGAACAGTACTGTTTTCCAGGGAATGGCCACCACCCGGCTGTAATTCCAGGCGGCCATCGTGGTGCCCGCTGCCGAGGCCAGGCGGTTGGTGCTGATAATATTCGGTACGCTGAGTTGCGGATATAACACGAAAAATGCCGGAATCTGCACCAGCCCGCCGCCGCCCACAATGCTGTCGATGAAGCCGGAGAGGAAGGCGAAGAAACAGAGCAGGTAGAGTTCCATGTTGGTTATTAGTTATCCGTTATTGGTTATTAGTGTGGTAACGCATGGGGTTACGTTGAATGTGAATGCTAAGAGTTACCACACTAATAACCAATAACGGATAACTAATAACTATTTTTCTCCATATACTTTCTCCGCCACCCACGCCGGCACCACCACCGATCCTACCAGCAGATACCCGTAGTATGCCATGCCGCGCCACAGCAGTGCCACCACCAGACCGATGCCGGTAGGCACGTAATCCGAAATAAATCCGACGAGCGCCATTTCCGCCAGCCCCGCTCCTCCGGGGGTCGGGCTGAACGCCATGATGATGAACATGGCCACCATGCGCGCATAAATGAAAGCCTGTGTGCCGCCATCGATGGGTGTGCTGGGCACGATGGCGATGATCAGGCAGTTGATCATGATAAATTTAGAGGTCCAGGCGCCGAGCGTACCGGTGATAACGCCGAGGTGATAGCGCCAGTTCTGCCGGTGCAGTTCGGAGGCGGCCAGGGCAAATTCATCGCCCAGCAGATTCAGTCGCGGCGCGTATTTTTTCAGGAAAGGCAGTTGCGCCAGCCAGTGCAGCGCCACTTTGGCATAACCCGGACGGATCAGCAGCAGGAACACCAGAAACGTCCAGTACGACAGCATCAGGCCGTAGGTGACGAAAAAGGTGCCGCTTGCCAGCCCCACGTCGCCATAGGATTTCATGCCGGGATACAGCATCGGCGGACCGTAAATCATAAGCAGCAGGGGCAGGGTGATCACAAAAAAGCCCGAGTCGCAGATCATCGTGTAAAAAACGGCCGCCGCCGTGCGGCCTGCCGACAGTTTTTCCTTGGTCAATACAAACAGCATCACAAACGGTCCGCCCTTGCTGGTCGGCGTCAGCGCGGCGCTGAATTCCCAGATCACAATGAGTTGGATGCATTTGCGCCAGGAAAATCCGGTGAGCGTGCGCAGGCGAAGCGTATAGAACAAGTGCCTGATAATCAGCAATATAAACGCGGCGCCAATCCAGAGATAAGCCTGGCCGGTCCATTCGATGGCCTGAAATTTGGCGGGATCAAACTGTCGGTAAAACAAATACCCGACGGCAGCCATTCCGAGTAAAACGGGAAAAATAATACGCGACACCCGGAACGAGCGCAACACGCGTTGCTGACTTTGATCGTCGAGTTCGGGTGGGGTAATAATGGGTTCTTGCACAGGAGAGCAGTTTTTGCAGGCTGCAAAGGTGCGGATTTTTTACAAGGTCTGTTCCGTCGAAACATGAAAAGCGTAACTTGTCGCACGATTCACCTGCCGGGCAAAAATTCTTGCGCTGATGTTCGATTCCGGAACCCTGCCCCGTCTTTAAACACGACTCTGTATGATAAAACGCTTTACTTTATTCGTGCTTTTTACAGGATTGGCTCTGGCGCTCCGGCCTCAGTCTTCTCAGGATGCCACGGTAGCACTTCGTACCGAGGTAGATACCGCAACATTATCCATCGCGCTCGACTGGCCTAATCCTGCCGCCTCCACTATTCTGCTAAAACGCCGTAAAAAAGGCCAGGCCGGCAACCAGTGGACCACCCTGCTCAACCTGTCAAACTCTACGGTTTCCACCTATACCGATACCAGCCTGGAAAAAGGCAGCACGTACGAATATTCCCTGCGGCGTTTCACCACTTACAATTCCTATGGGTTCGCGCACGTGGCGATGCTGGCTCCCGTCGTCGATTACCGGGGTAAAATCCTGATCTTTATCGATTCCACCACTGCCGACGCGACGGGTGTGGAATTGAAAAAATTCAAGGACGGCATCCGCGGCGACGGCTGGCAAACCATACCCATTAAAACCGGCCCGTCGAGCACCGTACAAAGCATCAAAAACCGGATCGTATCGGAATACAACGCCGATCCGGAAAATTTAAAAGCCGTCTTGCTGATCGGGGAAATACCGGTGCCCTATTCCGGCAATTCCGCCTGGGACGGCCACCCCGACCATACCGGCGCCTGGCCCTGCGATAATTATTATGCCGACGTGGACGGTCCATGGACCGACGCAAGTGTCAACACGACCTCTCCCGGAAGAGACGCCAACGACAATGTACCCGGCGACGGCAAATTCGATCAGAATATCATGCCTTCCGCTGCCGAGTTGATGGTGGGACGTATCGATTTTCACCGCCTGGATTCGGCTACTTTTGGCGCCTCGCATGAGGAATTGATCAACCGTTATTTTATCAAAAACCGGAAATGGCGCAACAAGCAGTACACGGTCGATTACAAGGCGCTGGTAGATGACAACTTCGGATATTTCGGAGGCGAAGCATTTGCGGCCAACGGGTACAGGAATGCCTATCCGCTCGTAGGCGCTGACAGTATCGTTACGGCTGATTTTTTAAACGATACGAAATTCAGTTCTTTTCTGCTGGGCTACGCCTGCGGCGGCGGTTCGTACACCAGCGCTGCCGGCGTGGGCAACAGTACCGAAGTGGCAGCCGATTCCATCAATGTGGTGTTTTCCAATATTTTCGGCAGTTATCATGGCGACTGGGATTACGAATCCAACCCGCTCATGCCTTCCGTACTCGCTTCCAAAGGGGGGATTCTAACCTGCTCCTGGGCGGGCAGGCCGCACTGGTTCATGCAGGGGCTGGCCTCCGGCGAAACGATCGGTTTTTGCACCCAGGAAACGTTGAATGCCCAATTCAATACCGAATATACCTTGTCCGGTTTCGGAAGGAGCGGCGCCCACGTGGCTTTACTGGGCGACCCCACGGTGCGGGCTCATATCATTGCCCCGGTTCCGGAATTGAGCGCCGAAAGTACCTGCACTTCCGTCGGCCTGAAATGGTCGGCATCGCCTGATACGGGCATTCTGGGTTATCTCGTTTACCGGTCGCTTTCCCTGGACGGGCCCTATATTCGCCTGACAGATAATCTGGTCGACGGGCTATCATGGTCTGATGCGGAACCGGTGTCTGACACGGTATTTTACCAGGTGCGTCCTGTCCGCATCGATCATGCGCCGGGTGGCGGGTATTTTTACAACGCCGGTACGGGAATTATTCTGGAACATATTCATTCGGGCGCTCCCTCCGTGACGCTGAGTGCGTCTTATCCGGTCATCGATTGCTATAGCCCATGCGTACAATTGCTAGTTGGGGTAGAAGGGCCCGGACAGTCATTCGACATTCAAATTGTTGGTCCCGGACCTGTAGATACCAGTTGGATCGTGTGCCAGCCAGGTACTTATACACTGGTAGTGGAAAACCTGATAAACGGCTGTACTGCAACAGCAACACAGGTTGTTTTCGCGGATTTTACACCGCCGGAAATACTTGCGGAAACCATTACAAATGCCAGTGCAGCCGGCGCGTCGGATGGCGCAATTCACCTGGAAATACCGTTCGGGGCGATGTACAATATCATCTGGGGTGATGGCTCTATCGGTCAGACCATTACCGGATTGTTGCCAGGTACCTACAGTGTCGTGGTTAGCAATGCCCTGACCGGATGCTCTTTAGTGCGTGAATATCAAATAGGAATTACAACAAAAAACGGGGAAGTGCCTTCGGATCTTAACTGGACCCTGACGCCAGTTCCGGCAGTCGGACAGATCACTCTAAACGTTCCAGCCAATATGGCTGCCAACTTCGGCGAGTTAGTGATTTTTGACCTTCAGGGGAAAATGCTGCTCCGCCAGGCCGTGTCGTCGTCCGCTACTCCGATCGATATTTCCGGCCTTGGCGCGGGTATTTACAGGGCCTGCCGTTTTGAAAACGGCCGAATGAAACAAGGCAGGAGTTTTATCAAAATCTGACCGGAAAAGAAATCCCGGAATTTTCCATTTCAGGAAAAAACCGGGATGCTATGGTACTCAAACGTATGAAGTCAAAAAAACCGACCGGAGCGCGTATGTCTGAAACCTGTCCTCTCCAGCCGGGAATAGAAAGTGAGAGGGTGAGAGATGTGAGAGGGCGAGAGCCGACTTCGATTTCGCCGCTTCGCCCTACAATCGGAACCACTAGAGCGAAGCGGTGTACGCTACGAACTCTCACATCTCTCACCCTCTCACGTCTCTCACACTCTAGATTGCTTCCATCGCCGCCAACCCGTTCAATTCCGGCAACACTTCCTCGCGGCGCAGGGTATAAACATTAGACTCTTTTTCGGCCACCTGAAGGCGCGGGCTCGGCGTTCCGAATTCGGCTTCGTCGTACTGGTAAATGCTCCATTTCCCGTGCACGAATTCCAGGGCCGTGAGGTGTTCCACCCAGTCGCCACTGTTGAGATAGGTGACGGTACGGCCGTTTTCGGCGATCACGTCGCGCATTTGCGGGCGGTGTATGTGGCCGCAAACCACGTAATCGTATCCTTTTTCGGCAGCCAGTTGGATGGCAGTGTCTTCGAAATCGCTGATGTATTTGACGGCGCCTTTCACCCCTTTTTTTACCCGGGCTGCAAAAGAAACCGGTCCGAAACCGAACAGGCGGCGCATACGGTTGATACCGCGGTTGATACGGATGAGCAAATCGTAGCCTTCGCCGCCCAGTTTGGCGAGCCAGCGGGCGCGGTGGATGCTGGCGTCGAATACGTCGCCGTGGAACACCCAGTGCGTTTTACCGTCGACCTGGAATACAAGTTTGTTGCGCAACTGGATCATGCCGAAGGTCATTTCCCCGAATTTGCGCAGCACGTCGTCGTGGTTCCCGGTCAGGTAATACACCTTGGTACCGCTGACAGCCATTTTCATCAGCCGGCGAATCACCTCGAAATGCTCTTTCGGGAAATAACTTTTTTTGAAATACCACATGTCGATGATGTCGCCATTGAGTACCAGTGTTCGCGGCTGTATACTTTTCAGGTAGTTCAGCAATTCACGGGCATGGCACCCATAGGTGCCGAGATGCAGGTCGGAAAGCACAACAATGTCTACTGCTCTTTTCATTGGTCAGATTAGCGAACGGTGTTTTCAAAAATATTTTTAAAAAACCACAGCAGGTAAACGACGGCCAGCACGACGCCCGTCAGCCAGGCGAGTGTGTACAACCATTCGATTTTAAACCGGTTGCCTCGTTTGCGTTTTGTGGTATGGATGTTAAAATCCCGCGCCGTGGAAAGCAGACCGTCCTGACTGAAACCCGTACCGGTATCCAGCGTATGCCGAAGCATTTGTAAAGAGCGACCAAGAAGAATGCGGACGTGCGGAGTGTGTCGGCGCGGGTATAATTCCATGTGTATCAACGTTTAATTGATACTGCAAAAGTAGGGGTGGGGCAGGGGAAGGGGCGTTAAGCCAGTATGAAGTTTGGGTTAATGATTTGCGATTACAAAATTGATTACATGATTTAAGATTACATGATTTAAGATGTAAGATGGAGGGCATCCCGTTCAATCTTACATCTTAAATCATGTAATCTTAAATCATGTAATTAAAAGCCCCGCCGGTATTACACAGGCGGGGCACTTTCTCCGATAAACCAAATCAAACTTTCATATTCTTATTCCGGCTGAGGCCGGGTGTTGTTTTAATTGTTCCGGGTTTTCATCCATCCCCGCCGTTGGCGTTTTGTTCACCTTACGTTGGCGCGTTTTTCGTCCACCCACGCCGTTGGCGCGGGCTGATGCTTGCGCCCTTTCAGGGCTGTTCATGCGACTTTTTCAGGATGCCGGAGTACTTGTAACGGACTTCGCACTTCGCACTGAAGACTTCGGACTGCTTCCGGACTTCGCACTTCGCACTGAAGACTTCGCACTTATTTCCCGCCTTTTACGCGGTTTTTCTCGTCATCCAAACCCGTTTTCCGTTGGCGGGCATCTTTAATTTCCGAACTACCGAAGCGGTAAGAGAAACTCATCGTTACGGTGCGGCTTTCCCAGTTGCCTCCGGCCACCATTTTCAGGTTGGGTGTGAACAGGTTCTCGCCGCCCCAGCCGGCCGTGTGCAGGATGTCGCCGAAACGCAGGCGCAGGTCACCTTTCCCGTCGAACAGTTTTTTCTGGATACCGAGGTCCATCGAACCCTGCGGTTTGCTGCGCAAAGTACCCCAGAAAGCGCGGCTGTTGTACCAGCCCGACAGTTGTACGCTGAATCCAAGCGGCAGTTTGACCGTTTGTTCACTGTACGCATTAAAGGCGTTGAACGACTGGTCTACTTTGAAATTGGGCGTTTCCGGCGTGCTGAAATCCGCTTCGAAGTGACTGCGGTAGCCCGTCAGGCTAACGAAACCTTCCCACCATTTGGCGATCGGGGTCGGCAGGTTGACGCTCAGGGTGTAGTTTTGCTGGTCAGCCAGGTTTTCATTGGTGATGAACGTGGCGCGGGTGTCGTCTTCGTCGGTTTTCAGTACCTGCGTAAATACATCCTTCGTGTGGCTGTAACCTACCGTCACGACCGGGTAGCCCTGGTAAGTCGGACTGATCTCGAAACTGTTGGTGAATTGTGGACGCAACATCGGGTTGCCGCGCTGGAAAGTCAGTTCGTCCAGTTTGTTCTCGAACGGGTTCAGGTCCTGGTAACTCGGGCGGTCGATGCGGCGGCTGTATGTGGCATTCAGGCCGATTTTTTTGGTAAACGTGTAGGTGATGGCCGCGCTCGGGAACAGTTCCGTGTAGTTATTCGTGTTCACCGTGTCTTTTTTGGCGCTCAGCAACTGTCCTTCATAGTCGGTGTTTTCTGCCCGCAAACCGGCCTGAACGTTCAGTTTTTTGCCAAACATGCGGTTGTAGTTGACGTAGGCGGCGCTGGTACGTTCTTCGTAAATGAAGCGGTTGCTCACGTCTTCATCCAGTTCCGATTGACCGTCAATCACGTTGAAAAAATTGAACGTGTTGTCGGTTTTTACGTCGGCCACTTTCACGCCCAGACCGAGTGTGCCTTTGAACAGGCGCTGTTCGTAGTCCGCTTTTGCCGTGTAAATGTCGATAGCGGTCGGAGTCTGATTGCGGTAAATGCGCTGGCGCAGCAGTTCGGAACCGTTGGGCGAGTAGTACAAATTCGGCTGGTAACTGGCGCCCTGGATGTCGAAATTGCCGTAGTCGAAGTCGAAATTCAGCGAATGGCCGGTGGTGTCCGCAAAACGGTAGTTGAAATTCGCGTTGATGTTGCTGCGGAAACTTTCCACATTGTTCGAAGCGCGCAGCAGGGTGTCGATCTGGCCGTTGTTGCCCGTTTTGCCGATGTTGGTGAAACTGTGGTTCCGCCAATCGCCGGGGTTTACGTTACCGTTAACGAGTACGCCTACCGTGTGTTTGGAGTTGAGGTACCAATCCACGCCG
>JAKQJD010000295.1 GCA_029561355.1 Bacteroidota bacterium
TCGATCTCGGGCGATTCCTTCTGGCAGTGCTCGCATTCGGGGCTGTACATAAAGATGACGATGATGGGCGCCGTCATTTCGTAAATGCTTTTGTACTGGCCGTTCACGTCCATGGCGCGCACGTCGGGGCCTTTGCGGCCGAGCAGGCTGGCTTCCATTTCGGACACGTGGAGCCGCAGTTTTTCGAGGTTTTCGTGCGAATCCCAGGTGGCGAGCGCGTCGGTGAAATAGGTTTTAACGATGTGCACGTACACTGCTTCGCCGTCCATGACGGTGGTTTTGGTGTTTTCGTGTTGCAGGGCGATCCAGTTGCTGAAAAAGCGGAAATATTCCTTGTAGGGCATCACGCGGCGAACGATCTGGTCGGTCACTTTGATGAGCGAGTCGGGTTGCTGGGGCGTGAGTTCCTTGATGTAGCGTTTCAGTTTATTGGAAATAACGGGCGTGTACAGCAGGCGGGAGTCGCTGAAATCGACGCCATCCCAGAAGTGGTCGCGGTAGTTCATCACCTGGCGGAGGGTATCGATATCGCCGTTGGGTTTGTGAAATTCCACGAAATCGGGGTTTTGTCCCGCTTTTTTAAAACTGGTGAACAGTTCCTTGGGGTGTTCCTGGTAAATGGCTTCGAGGTGTTGTTTGCGGCCGGCGAGCATTTCCAGTTGGTAGGTTTTTGCCTGGAGGTATTCGGCCGAGTTCGGCGGGTTTCGGCGCATGACGTCGCTCAGGCGGCCGAGTTCGGGGTCCTGAATGGACTGGAACACGAGGTTCTGGTACAGCAGTTCGGTATTGAGGCAGCCGTCGACCTGCATGGTACCGATGAGGTCGGAGGCTTTGGCGTGCAGGGTGAAATGCTGGTCGGTATCGACAAGGAAAGGGAAATTCTTTTGTCCGGGCAGCAGGAAAAAGTAGTAGCCCGGGTACAACGGGTGCTGGCGTTTGACCACGAAATGGCCGTTGGCGTCGGCGATCGTGGAGTCGGCGAGGTAGTTCTGGTCGCCGTAGGTGCCCACGATGCGTACCATACCCGCCGGAATGCCTTCAATGGTCACGTCGATGAGGGTACTGTCTTTTTGCGCGTGGAGCAGTTGGACGCTGAGGATGCATGCGAGGAGTGCCAGTATGGGTTTCATATCTTGTTATTGGTTATTAGTTATTGGTTATTAGGGTGGTAAGGGGCGATCCGAACGACTGCCGGGCGGTGCGGGTGGATGTTTTGAGGCGTTGTTGTTTTTGCAAATATGAGTAAAAACACCACCTTTTTTCACCTGTACCGGCTTTGGACGTGCAAACTTACGGTTGCGTACCGGGCAGGGGGAATGTTTTGCGAATTATTGACAAAATAGTTATTGGTTATCGGTTATTAGTTATCAGGGTGGTAGGGGAGCGTCTGTGCCGACGCTTTGGCCAATGCTGTAGAGCGGACCGGGCATTTTTTGATTTAAGATGTAAGATTACATGATTTAAGATGTAAGATTTTACGTGATGTCGCCTTATTAAGCAGGCAGGGTACCTGTGTTTGCGCCGTTGGAGGCATTGAAGACCCGGTGTTTACGTTGTTTTGAAAAGCGATTATATGCCAGGCGCAAATGATCCCCTTCTTATACGAAGTGTTTGGGTTCGGCGGGCATGTGTTCCGGTCTTCTTGGGAAGTAATCCCGTTCCTTTGAGAAGCGTTTACGTCTTTTTGACCTTCGTTTAGGTTCCCGACCTAAATGAAGCAGTGATTTTGACCTTCAGAGCAGTCTTTTTGACCTTCGGAGCAGTCTTTTTGAGATATGGAGCAGTGTGGCCAGGGAACAGCATTTCCGCCCGTGCAATAAAGCACAGATTGCCCCTTTACCACCCTAATAACTAATAACCAATAACTAATAACCAATAACTGATAACCAATAACCTACTTCACCCTTCCGAACCCCAGCGTCCGCAGCATCCAGCCCGGCAGCGGTTGTTCGGGGTTGCCGCGTTTGCGCAGGTCGAGGTACCAGCCCACTTTTTTGAGAATGGGGATTTTGTGCGTTTCCACGAATTCGATAAGCGTACCGTCGGGGTCTTCGATGTAGGAAAAATAGCCGGCCGCTTCGCCCATATCGAACGAGCCGCTGCTGTCGACGGTGAACGGGTGACCTTTGGCTTCGCAGAAACGTTTCATATCGGCCATGCCGGTGATGTCGAAGCAGAGGTGGATATAGCCGAGGTCGCCCCAGAAGCGGTTTTCAAAAATCTTGCGGGCGGGGCGGTCGATACTTTGTACGAGTTCGATTTCCGAGTCGCCGAGCAGGCGGCTGAACGGACCTTTACGTTTTTCGGAATGGCGGAGCAGTACGCGGCGGTAGTTGGAAAACCCGCCGTCGACGCCGTGGAGGTCGGCAAAATCGCCCCATTTATCGTACACCACTTCGTCGTAACCGAGCACTTCGCCGTAGAATTTAATGGACAGATCCATGTCGGACACGCCGATAAAAGCGCCGTACATACCGCCGGTGAGGCTGCGGGTGTTTTTGGTAAACCAGTCGCCCGCTTCGACGATTTCGAAGGGATTGCCCCAGGGGTCTTTTACAAAAAAGTGTTCCTCGCCGCTGGGTCGGGGAGTGGGATTGGTGAGCATGTTCACGCCGCGTTTGCGCAGGTCGTGGAAACAGGCCCACACGTCCTTGCATTTTACTTTGGCGATACCGATGCCGAGGTCGCCGAGTTGGGGCTGAAATGCCGGCGGAACGGGTGTGCGGCCGGTATATTGCCAGATTTCCATGCCGCCGCCGCCCTGCATGTTGAGGGCGAGAATGGCGTGGCGCGACTGCGGTTCGCCGCCGGTGTAAGGCAGCATGAGCCCGGCAACGGCCGCTTCTTCGAACATCGGCACGTCCATGCCGAAATGTTCGCGATACCATTTGAATGCTTCGTGTACGTTGCTGACGCCGATGCCGATTTGTTGTATGCCGGAGATAAACATGGACTGTGGGACGGTGGACTGTGATGCGAATGAGTTATTTGACGGACAGGATTGAGGTGTCCGCAGTTCTTTTTGGGCGGCGCAAAAGTAGGGTTTTTTCCCTCTCAGCGTTCATGACTTCACACTGCCGACTTCGCACTGTCGACTTCGCACTTCGCACTTCCGACTTCGCACTTCGCACTGTCGACTTCGCACTGCCTCCTCACCCCACCATCGCCGCCTTACCCAGGCATGCTCCGAATCCGATGATAGCCATCAGCAGTCCGCTGATCAGCATGGCTTTTCCGATATGTTTTTGATCGGTAAAAAGCAGGATCACGCCGATCACGATATTCGCCCCAACCTGCAAGGTCAGTAGCGTGGCATCAAAAATAAGACTGGCGAGTCCGGCTTCACCCCCGCTATCGTTGCGAAAGGCTATACCGGTAAACGCCATATAAGCCAGCATGATACCGAAATTGATAAGCGTCACCTTGCCGAGCGGGTTAGGCTGCGGGCTTCCAGGCGATGGTTCGGGTTGGTCGAGCGGGTCGAGTGGGTCGATCGTGTACATAAGAGCAATTTTTAAGGTGTTTGGTGTGTAGTGTTTGGTGTTTGGGGGGGGGCTTCGCTCAAGGGCATTCGGAATGATTGGGCTTTGTCCAAGGAAATGTATTAAAATGCCTGGTTTATGTGGCTTTTTTACTTCAAATTTCAAGATGATTCATCCCGAGTTGGGCCGTTGTTGGCGACTCCGCCAGGGGCGACATTCGGTTCTGAGTTCGGTGTTCGATATTCGGTGTTCGGTGTTATTCACGAGGTGCGAACAAGTGACAACTTTACTTTTCTAATCCTTTTTATTTCAAAATAATACCTACTCTTACTTCGCAGATGTTACCTTCTCACTCAAAAACATCACAATTTCTGGATTTTCAAACATTCCGTACACCCCTAACGGGGACGCTTACAAATGCCAAAAAGGTTCACAAAAGAATGAAAAACAACGCTTTGTGTGCCTTGTGAAAACCCTTTGTGCCCCTTGTGGTTAAATTTTTACCCCTTGTGTTTAAATAAAAATACTACTTCGCCCGCAGCCGGTATTCATACACCGCCCGCTCCTTGGTGCCCGTATTTTTCGCCACCACGAAACCATGCGACAGCGCGCTCGCTTTTCGCTCACCCGTGAGGCGTTCATCTTCCTCGAACAATAGTTCGCCAGGCAGACCGCGTATCACTTCGCCCGCCGCCGTCCAGGCCAGAAGGTGAATGTGCGCGGGCAGATCCGAATTCGGGTAGCCGTGCGGCTGGATCGTTTCCATCTGGAATTTGCCGGCGGCATCTGTTCGCACGTAACCGAACAGGCGGGCATGCCCGAAGTCGCCTTCGTTTCCTTCCACGTGCGGGGCGGAGGCCGAGTACCAGCCCTTGTCGGATGTTTGGTAAAAGTACACCAGCGCATTGGGCACCGGTTTCCCGGCAGCATCCAGCATCAGGCACTTAACCGTCATTTTCAGGCCGGGTTCCTGGTCGTTCGTGATGCGGATTTTTTCGGCTTTTGCATTTCCGCGAATGATGTTACGGAAGTCGGTGAGCGGATGCAGCGCCATGTACTGCGGGTCCGTCAGAACCTGACTGACGCTTAACTGGCCGCTTTTCAGTTTTTCCCCCAGCATACTGATTTGAAGGGTTTCTTCGATGGTCTGGGCATAGAGGCTGCTCCAGAACAGGAGCAAAAAGAACGCAAGAACGTTTTTCATAGCAAGGTTTTTGTTTTCGATAAATATGCTTAACTGATTCATTTTCAACGCTGTTGAAAAGAAATTGTGAGCCGTTCTTACCGCGTACCGTACCCCGTACACCCCGCGCCAAACACCTCCGCGCCTACCGTTTCACCGACACCAGATCGAGCACGATTTTCCAGTCCGTCCCGTTCTCCTTCTTCCAGATACGCACGTAATTGATGTTTATATTTCTCGTTTTTTCACCTCCGGGGATAGTCACTACGCCGCCGCCGTACACATAACCAAGGTCGCCGGAACCGGCTGTGAAAGCCCGGAAAGGGGTAAATAGAAACGTCTTATCCGTGGCGGACAACAACTCTTCTATACTTGCCTTGTCGGTAAACGGCACTACGCCCGGGCGGTACATCCTGGCTTCCGACGAAAGCCATTCCCGGTATGCGCCCAAACCCTTACTATTCTGCCGTTTGGCAAAATCCATTTCCACCGACATCAGCGATGCCTCTTCCGATGGTGCGATGGAATTCGTCGATGCGCCGGATCTGGCAGCGATGGACGACGTGGCGAATGACACCTTTTCCACCGGCGGATGTCCGATACCGATATCGAGTGCGACCTTCCATTCGCCGTTCGGCTGTTTTTCCCAGATGGAAACAAAGTGCCCCGTACCGGCTGTTTTTTCGTCCTTCCGGTCGGTTTTGTATTCGAACGGACCGGTGGTATAACCCAGATCGCCACCGGCGGATACGTCGGCAAAAACGGGCTCCCAGGTCAGCAGATCGTTATCATCGATAGCTCCTTCCCAGAATGGTTTTCCAGCTACCGGACCCGGGCGAAAAATGATGCTGCTATCGCTCAGGTATTGCAGGAAAGCGGTTTTGGTGGTGGTTTCGACCGATTTTTGCGCGAATGCCTTTTCCGCATTTACCAACGACACCAGGGCGGATTGCGCGTTCAGGGCAGATGAAAAGCCCATGATAATCAGGATGTTACAAAGTAGTTTTTGCATGTTTCGTTTGCGCTGCAAGGGTGTGACATGTGTTGTAAGCCACAAATGTATCATTGTCCGATTTTCTCCAAAGCCTTTTTCGCCCCTTCATTGTCGGGGTTGAGCGCCAGTGATTTCGAATAATAGTCCTTCGCATGCATCATATCGCCCAGGGTCAAATACGCCTCTCCCAGACTGTCGAAAGCATTGGCCGACTGCGGGAAAAGACCCACGTTCAGTTTAAACACCTCCAGGGCATGTTGTTGGCGGCCGGAAGCCAGCAGGCCGTAACCGATGTCGTTGATGTCTTCTTCGCGGATCGTGCAGTTGCCTTTTACGGCCTCGTACGTTTCGGAAATAGCCGATGGTTCCCCTTGCGCAGCCGCCATACACAGTGCCTGGGCCAGCGAGGTTTTGGGCATTGTGAAGGGTTTTCCTTCCAGGATACGGATCACGGCAGGCTGCATGCCCATAAAATCCACTTCGTTGTTGCGCAGCACAAGCAGGGTCACGTCTTCGTCGATAAAACGGATAAACGCGTTGCGGTGACCGGGCCATCCGCCGGTATGCTGCACCAGCCGCCGGCCTTCGCCGTCTGCTGCCACGAACCAGCCGAACCCGTAACCGGCAGGCCGGCCGTCGTTGAGCAGGCCACTGGTAAATGCTGCTTCGAGTGACGATTTTTTAATTAACTTATTGGTTTTCAGCGCATTTTCCCAAATCCACATGTCATGGGCGCTGGAAAAAATACCGCCGTCGCCAAAGGTGCCGGTGATGGTTGTTACCTGTTTTTTGTACGGCGGGAAGTTTTCCGGCAGCACCATTTTAGCCCGGGTGGGGTCGATGACGTAGCCGTAGGCAATGCCTTTTTGTGTCGTTTCATCGAACACCGTGCGGTACACCCGCGATTGCTTCATACCCAGCGGATCGAAAATGCGTTGCTTTATAAAATCGGCGTACGAAAGCCCCGACAGTTTTTCGATAATGGCAGCCAGCAACACATACCCGGTGTTGCAGTACTGGAATTTTTCGCCCGGCTGGAACAGCATCGGCGGCCGGTGTCGAACGAGGAGTTCGATTGCCTCTCTGTTGGCGGCCATATTTCCCTCCGGCCAGTACTGCATGCCCAGTTGCATGTAATCTGGCAATCCGGAAATATGGTGCAGCATCTGGCGTAACGTAACACGGTACGGCAATTCCGGAAAATACCGGCGCAGGCTGTCGTCCAGCGTCAGTTTACCTTCTTCCATCAGCATCAGAATACCTGTGGCAGTAAACTGTTTGGAAATGGAGCACAGGTTGAACAGCGTGTTTTCCGTAACGGGCTCTTTGGTGTCGTAATTAGCGTATCCGAAACTCTTGTTGTACAGCAGTTTGCCTTTTTCCGAAACGAAAATAGCGCCGTTAAATAGACCATGCTGCGCGGCAAAGGTCATCATGCTGTCGATACGGGCGACGCGTGCGTCCTGTTGAGCCTGGAGGCAGGCGGCGAGGGAAATGAGAAGCGGGAGGATCAGGCGTTTTTTCATGTTATTTTTTGAATACGAGAAATTAATAAATTGATTTTAGATTTAAGATTACATGATTTCAGATTTAAGATTGGGGTGCGTTGCCCTTGGCCTAGTTGCCGTCTCAACCAAGGGCAACGCACCCCAATCTTAAATCTGAAATCATGTAATCAAGTAATCTTAAATCCTTTCTTCTCACCCCGCCCTTTTTTTCTCCTCCTCGATGCCACTCGTGCGCCGCCGCGCCTGTTGCACGGTGTTTTTGCCAAAACGCTGCGTATACGTCAGTGTCAGCGCTTTCGAGTCCCAGGTGCGGTCAGTAAACCAGTCCTGGTTCTGGAATTGCACGATGACGGCGATGTGGTTGGTGTAAAAAACGTCCGAAACGGATAGTTTGAACGTCGACAACTTGTCGGCCGACGTTTTCTGAATACCGGCGCTCACCTGCGCCAGGTCGCGGATGATAAAAAGCCCCCAGGCCATCCTGGACTGGTAAAAACCGCTGAGTTCGGCCGACCAGCCTTTGCTGCCCAGCACGAAAGAATTGTTGACGTTCAGATCCCAGGAAAGGGAGGAGTTCAGCAGGTCGCCGCCCTGAAACGGGCTGGTGTATTTATTCCAGTACAGGCTTCCGTTGATGCTGGAATTCAACCACTTACGCACACTGACGGGCACGGAAACGCCCAGGCTGACCTGATCGAAATCCTGCAGGTTGGCGGGCGTCTGGTAGGAGATTTTGGTGGCGTCGTCCTGCACGAACACGTCGGTAATCACCTCCTTGCTTTGCACGTACGACAAAGTCAGGCTGTACTTCTGGTCAAACGTGTGGCCGAGTTCGAAGGAGTTGGTGAGCACAGGCTTGAGCGACGGATCGCCCACGACGTAGGTGTAGGCGTCCACAAAAATCCGGAACGGGTTGAGTTGGCGGTAATCCGGCCGGTCGATGCGGCGGCTGTAGGAAAACGAGAGGGTATTTTTGTCGCTCAGTTTCCGGTTCACGAATACACTGGGAAACAGGTAGGCATAACTCCTGGTGAAATGTTCGCCAGTGGTAACCTGATCGCCGGTGGTATTGGTTTGCTCCAGCCGCAGGCCTGCCTGGACGTCGAATTTCGCGAAAGACCGGGCGAAGTTGACGTAGGCGGCATTCACATTTTCCTTGTAAATGAAATGGTTGGAGCGGCCTGGATCGAACAGGTTTACGCCGTTCAAAAAATTGAAAAACAGGATGTCATTGTCGGCTTCCACGATGCTCGATTTCAGGCCGGCTTCGAATTTGGCATCTTTTTTCAGCGGATGCACATAGTCGGCTTTCGCCGATTTTACGGACAAATTTCCGTTCTGATCGGTATTCAAAATATAACCGGGCGGCGGCGTAACGGCGGCGCTCAATTGCTCGGTAACGAAATGCTGGTAGGCCCTGGAGTCGAATTCGCCGTAATCCAGGTCTACGGTCAGTTCCTTGCCCGTGCTGTCGATGGTGTGTTTGAAATTCAGGTTGCCGAAGGCGTTGAAACGTTTGTCATTCAACACGTTATCGGATAGGGTAGTGTACTGTAGCACGCCTTCCGGGTCGGTGATGGTGGCATTCGTATAACCGCTGCGCGTATTGCGAAAGAGGTTTCCGCTGAACAGGGCGCCGATAACCGTTTTTTTACCGGCATAAAAATCGGCGCCGATTTTTCCGTTGTGGCTTTTGATGGGCTGCTGGGTAAAAGACGTCTGGTCGAACACCGATTCCACTTCGTGGTACTGATCGAAAAACTTCCGGTTGATACTGAAACGGGTGAATCCTTTCGGCTGACCGTAGGAGTAATTACCGAACAGGTTCCATTTCTTTTTCCTGAAATTCAGGTTAGTGCTGCCATTGGGTTTGAAGTAAAACCCCTGTCCCACGCTAAGGGAAGCCGAGCCGTTTAAGCCCTGGCGCTGGTCTTTTTTAAACCGGATGTTGATGATTCCGGCATTTCCGGCAGCATCGTAGCGGGCGGAAGGGTTGGAAATGATCTCGATCCGGTCGATGTTGTTGGCGGGAATTCCTTTCAGGTAGTTGATCAGGTCGCTGCCGGAAAGCGGCGAGGGTTTTCCGTCGATCATCACGATCACGCCCTGCCGGCCCTTGAGGTTGATCGAACTTTCCTGGTTGATGACAACGCCGGGTGCGCGTTCGAGCACTTCGAGCACGGAACTGCCTGCCGAAGCGATGCTGCTTTCCACGTTGATGACCAGTTTGTCGAGTTGCCGTTCGATGAACGGTTTTTTGCGCGCAATGGTCACTTCCGACAAGGCATTGGCCGATTTTTCAAGTTGTATGCCCGGAATGTCCAGACGCAAATGGTCGGCGTCGATGTTCAGGGGCACGGAAGCGAATTTTTCATGGCCCATGAGGTAGGCCGTCAAAAAATAGGAGCCCGGCTTGATTTCTTCCACCATCGCAGTGCCTGCCTGGTCGGTGATGGCGATTTTTGCCAGCGTGGAATCACTGCTCCGCATCAGCCCGATGGAAACACCTTCGAGCGGTTGTTTCTCAGCATTTTGAACGGTTACATGGATAGTACCCCGCAGGTCGGTTTGTGCGGCGAGGGATATGGCGCCTGCCAGCAGTAGAATGGCGGGGCACACGAAGGCACTGATTTTTTTCATGGCTGAAGTGGTTATAGCATTCCGGAACGGAAGTTTCAAAAGTCAAAACCACCGGCTCAATGCTGAAAATTTATAGATGGACAAGTGGCAGGAGGGTGTAAATGACAGAAGTGGGAAGCAGATCGTATGCCCTGCATTTGCGCCGAACTGCCCGGAACGCCGTCCAGCCATATCAGGGCGTTGTCATTTTGTTCGGTATGCGAATCATGGGTTAAAAAGACTGCGAGGCAGTCAAAATTATGTATTCTAGCAGGTAAAACGCACGTAACGTGATTATAACCACATAGTCACATAGCACACATAGCCCCGCAGAGGACGCCACACTATGTGCCCTATGTGCCTATGTGGTAAAAAAATATTGCAATCGGCATGTAGACCACATAGTATTGACTGCTTCGCAGTCCTTTTAACCCATGCTTCGCATTCGGTACTATTTGGCTGCGATAACATTTGAAAACCCATAACTTCGGCGCTTCTCATTTCTCACTGCTCGTTTCTCATGTCTATTATGCTTGCACATCTCGTCGACCTCCACCAACGCCGCATTTATCCCGCAGAAATTCTGATCGAACAAGGCCGCATCCGGCAGATCCGCGAACTGGACGATGCGCCGGAAAATGCCGGCTTCGTCCTGCCTGGATTTGTGGATGCGCATGTGCACATCGAAAGCAGCATGTTGCCGCCGGCGGAATTTGCACGTATGGCCGTGGTGCACGGCACAGTCGCTACGGTGTCCGATCCGCATGAAATTGCCAACGTGCTGGGTACGCAAGGTGTGCTGTACATGCTGGAAGACGCCGCCCGTACCCCGGTGAAATTTTGTTTCGGCGCGCCTTCCTGCGTGCCTGCGACTTCTTTCGAAACGGCCGGTGCGGTAATGGATGCCCGGGAAGTGGAAGCACTGTTGCAAAACCCTGCCATCGGTTATTTATCCGAAATGATGAATTTTCCGGGTGTTTTGTTCAACGACGTAGAAGTAATGGCCAAAATTGCGGCTGCAAAACGCCTGAGCAAACCCGTCGACGGCCATGCGCCGGGGCTCCGCGGAGCCGATGCGCGCACCTATTTCGAAGCAGGCATCAGCACCGATCACGAATGTTTTACCTACGAGGAAGGACATGAAAAAGCGACGCTGGGTGTAAAAATCCTGATCCGTGAAGGCAGTGCAGCCCGGAATTTCGAGGCGCTCTGGCCGCTGGTGAAGGAATTTCCGGAGCAGGTCATGTTCTGTAGCGACGACAAGCACCCCGACGATCTGGTGCGCGGCCACATCAATGAACTCGCTGCGCGCGCCATCGCCAACGGCTGCGACCTGTTCGATACGCTCCGTGCGGCCTGTATCAACCCGGTGGAGCATTACCGCCTGCCGGTCGGGCTGTTGCGGGAAGGCGATGCCGCCGATTTTGTGCGGGTGGCTGATTTGCAGTCGTTCCGGGTGCTGGAAACCTGGATAGACGGCGTGCAGGTGTCCGACGGCGCCACGAGCCTGTTGCCCAGACTGACTTCCGCGGCCCCCAACCAGTTTGCAGCAGCAGCCAGAATGCCCGGCGATTTTGCCGTTGCGGGCACCGGCGAACATGCACTTTGCCGGGTGATCGAGGCGCTCGACGGACAGATCGTGACCGGCGCTGCATCGGAGCAAATGAAAATTACCGATGGAAATATTGCAGCCGACCCTGCGCGCGATATTTTGAAAATAACAGTCGTCAACAGGTATGCTCCGAATGCACCGGCCGCCATCGGTTTTGTGCGCGGTTTCGGTCTCCAAACCGGCGCGCTGGCCAGCAGTGTGGCGCACGATTCGCACAATATTGTGGCAGTGGGCACGAGCGACGAAGCCTTGTGTGCGGCCGTAAATGCCGTCATCGAGGCCAAAGGAGGCATCAGCGCAGTGGACGGGTCGGGGCAAGGCCGCGTACTGGCCCTGCCGATTGCGGGACTGATGAGCCAGTTGGACGGGTACCAACTGGCGCAGGAATATTCGGAACTGGATGCCTGGACCAAATCCGCTTTGGGCTGCGTGTTGCGGGCGCCATTTATGGTGCTTTCGTTTCTGGCCTTGCCGGTTATTCCGAAATTAAAAATGACCGACCTGGGATTGTTCGACGTGGAGCGCTTCGGTTTCGTCGACGTGCAGGAGCGGATTGTGTAAATTAGGCGGCGGTCAACATCTTTTCATAACATTTCTTGTTTTTGAAAGCAGTATTTTTGCGGCGCTCAATTACTCATTCATCCGGAAACAGTTTATTCCGGATTTTTAATGTCAGTTATTGGAAATTAAGGGCAAACTTCTTTCCGGCCTGGCCGGTATTTTTCTGTTCGACCTGCTCGGGATTCCGTTCGGCGGGTTGATCGGTTTTATCGTAGGCTCTCTGGTGGGGCACTATTTATTCGATCAGCCGAAAGAGAAAAATGCGGAAGACAGCGAATTCAAGGCATATCAGCGGAGGCAGGGTACTTTTTTTTACCATGTTTTCCGGATGTGCGCCAAAATGGCCAAATCGGATGGTCCGATCAACAAGCAGGAGGTGACGCACATGGAATACCTGATGCGCAACCAGTTCCGAATGAACGAGCGTGGCCGGGAGCAGGCCATCAAAGTCTGGAAAGCGGCCAAGGATTCCCTGGATCCATTCGAACAATTTGCCCGCGATTTTTACAATGATTTCGGCCGCGAACGCCACCATGTACTCAACATGATGGATATGCTGTTTGCCATGGCCGCCTGCGACGGAGGTCTGCACCCTAGGGAAGAAGCACTGCTGCTGCGCGCCGGCGGTGTTTTCCATATCAGCCGCATGCAGTACGACCGCATCAAAAGCCGATACTACCACACCAAATCCACCGTGCAGCAAACGCGCTGGACGCCGCTCGACCCGCATTACGCCATTCTGGGCGCTCAGCCTGCCGATACCCTGGAAATCATCAAGAAAAAATACCGGGCGCTCGCCGTTCAATGGCACCCCGATAAAATGGCCGCCAAAGGCGCTACGCCAGAAGCCCTGCGCCATGCCAAGGAAAAATTTCAGCAGATCAATGAAGCGTACGAAAAAATCATTCAGGTACGTACGAATTAAGAGCCTGTCCGATAAACTCCAAGTGGGTTTCGGACAGGCTCTTCATTTCTCCGGGATCATACGCCGGATTGACGCAGGTCATGGCAATGTTGGCTTTCCGGGGCACATCTTTGTTGCGTAAAAAGAAATACAAGTCTATAAGATACCAGTAGAAACCCCGAAACAGATCAGTGTAAAGTAAAAGGAGTTTAATAGTTTCATTTTTTTGTCGGGCCGTCCTCTTCGGAGTACGGCCTTTTTTTGGGTATAGTGTTTTGGGTATAGTGTTTGGGGGTTCGTTGCGCTTGGGCCAATGAGATAATAAGCCAAAAGCAACGAACCCCCAAACACTAAACACCAAACCCTAAACACCACTCAGGACACCCATTCCCGGAAACGTTCCAGGTAAGCGCGTTCGAGCATTTCCCGGTCGTCGGGGTGCGCGATAGCGATGAGCGCCTGTGCGCGCTGGCGCAGGTTTTTGCCGAACAAAAAGGCTACCCCGTATTCCGTCACCACATAGTGTACGTGTGCCCGGGTACTTACGACACCGGCGCCCGGTTTCAACATCGGCACGATGCGTGGCACGCCTTTGGCCGTGCGCGACGTGAGGGCGATGATGGGTTTTCCGCCGCGGGAAAGTGCTGCACCGCGCATGAAATCCATCTGTCCGCCTACACCCGAATACTGGTACGTGCCGATGGAGTCGGCGCAAACCTGGCCGGTCAGGTCGACCTCGATGGCGCTGTTGACCGCTACCACATTGTCGTTGCGGCGTATGATCGACGCTTCATTGACGTAGTCGATATCCAGAAATGCGAAAGCCGGATTGTCGTCGATATAATCGTACAGGCGGCGGCTGCCGAGTGCGAAGGAAGTGACGGATTTGTGCGGGTGAATGGTTTTATAACGATTCGTCACCACGTCTTTTTCCACCAGGGCAATCATACCGTCGGAAAACATTTCCGTGTGCACGCCCAGGTCTTTGTGGTTGTGCAGGCAACGCAACACGGCATCCGGAATGGTGCCGATGCCCATTTGCAGGGTGCTGCGGTCGTCGATCAGTTCGGCGATGTAACGCCCGATCTGAAGTTCGTCCTCCATCGTACCGTTTCCGTAATGCACTTCATGCAAGGGTTCGTCGTGGTGAACCATGGCATGAAAACGCTCCACATGCAGCAGGCCGTCGCCGTGGGTGCGCGGCATTTGCGGATTTACCTGTGCAATGACGTGGCGGGCATTGTTGACCGCCGACCGCGCAATATCGACCGAGGGGCCGAGTGAGCAGTAGCCATGCCGGTCGGGTTCCGAAACCTGAATAATCGCTACGTCGAGCGGCAGGATATTTCGCCGGAACAAGTCGGGGATTTCACTCAGAAAAACCGGCACGTAGTCGGCGCGTCCGTCTCTTACCGCTTCGCGGATACTGCCGGAAACGAAGAGGGAGTTGAAATGAAATTGCTGGTGGTATTGCGGTTTGTCGAGTTCGACATCGCCGTACATGCTGATGGAAACGAGTTCCACATCATTCAGGCGGGATGCTTGTTCGCCCAGTTTTCTAAGCATGTAACAAGGTGTGCAGGCGCTCCCATGCACGAAAACCCGTTGTCCGGAACGGATGGTTTTGAGCGCTTCTTCAGCAGAAATATAAGATATCATGACCGGATAAATTTAGCCACAAAATTATCGACGCGGCAGGTCGGCGGCATTGACGGCCGTCACCACCTGTAGTGATGCCCGTCAGGAAGCGTTTTATTCCGTCGAATGAAACGACTTGATCGTACCCGGCGCGGCATACGTGTCTTCCACTTTCCTGTTGAATGCTTCGTACGATTCTGCCGGAATTTTGTGGCGGATGGATTGCAGGAACTGCCTCAGTTTGAGGTATTCGCCTTCCGTGAGCACATTGTCTTCCATAAATGCGTTGAAGAGTTCGAGGAAGTTTTCGCTGACGTTGCGGGCAAATTCGATGCGTTTTACCTTGTCTTCAATGAACGCGAGGAAGTACAGGCCTTCGGTATAGCCCAGGCGGCGTTTCAGTACCAGGCTGTCTACCTCGTTTTTAATGTCCTCCAGGCGGCGGGCGGCGCCTTCCGCACTTTCGGCCTGTTTTTCAAAACTGTCGTACACTTCACGGGCCTGCTCGCCATAGTGCCGGATCAGTTGTTCGCGGCGGCGGAATACCCACCAGCCCACCAGCGCGGTGAGCAGGGCAGTGGTGGCGACCATGGTGATTTCCACGAAATAACCGGTGTCGTGCAGGTACTGGATCTGGCGGGCAAGAAAACTGGTGTTCGGCTCCAGGCCATCGTTTTCGATGGTCTCGTCGAATGCGTCGAAGTCGCCGATTTCCAGCGGATGTTCCGGTCGCAGCGCATTCAGGTGGTTGAGCACCGTTTGTTTGAGTTCGGTGCGGTCGCCGTCGCAAAACAACTCCCGCAGGCCGGTGCCCTGGCCCATCTGGTAACCTTCTCCGTAATGCGTACGCAGTAACTGATTGATTTTCAGGAAATAATACAGGAAACGCCGGGTTTCGGCCACATCGTGCACGGCTTTGGCCTGTGCGGGCGTGAGGTCGGTTTTTTGTTGCATCAGCCGCATAACGGCCAGCAATTCGAGCGGGTTGGGATCGAGCACGTATTGCTTGCCCAGGCGTTTGAAATGTTCTTCGTTGAATTCCACCTGCGAGCCCGGCCCCAGGTGTGTCACCGATACGAGGTAGAAATTTTTCGGGAACCGAAACTTTTGTCCGCCGATTTCGGCTTCCGGATTTTTGCTGCTCAGGGCCTCCCACAACGCAGGCCCCCAGAAGGTTTCGGGATTGATTTTGTCAAAATTGTCGAGGACTACAACGAAGGGCTGGTTGGGTTGCTGCTCGCAACGCCGCCACATTTGCAGCAGTTCGCCGGGCACAAACAGCCCTTTTTCATTTTCTACGCCGATGTATTTTTTGTGGAATTCCAGGTCGAATTCCGGTGCGCAATCGATTTGCAGCACCCGGGACGGGTCGCCGGCCACGAGGTTGGAAGCCCGTTTGGCCTGCTTGGTAGCGCCGGTGCCGGTGACGCCGGAAATGACGATGCGGCGCTTGTCGGCAGTTGCTATGGCGCGCGTCATTCTTTGGAAGGCCGTCCACTCGATGTTGGACAAAGCGGGAATGGAAACCAGGTGAATTCCGGTCGTATCGCCGGGAATAAAAGGAACGCCATGGATCTGGCTGTACAGCAATTGCAGGGAATCGGGTACGTCGGCGATCAGTACGGAAGGCGTACGCAGGAGCCTTCCCGACTCAATCCACATCGGATCGGGTAAATTGCGACATCCCAGCCAGAGTAAAAACAGGATGGCCGGAATGACGGGTATTGCCAAAAGTCGGGAGGTGCGTACGTTCAATGGATTAGAAATTTTTGTAAAGGTAATTTGTTATTGGTTATCGGTTATTAGTTATTAGGGGTGTTTCAGGCTGGAAGGAGTGGTTAAAGATGGTTTGTTTTCCCTTTTTACAGAAAGAATACTATAAAAGCGGGAAAACAAACCATCCTTAACCACTCCTTCCAGCCTGAAACACCCCTAATAACTAATAACCGATAACCAATAACTACTTTTTAATAGCCTTAATCTGCTCTTCCAGTTCCAGTTCGTCGCCGGGGCTGTAGCCCACGTGTTCGAAAACAACATTGCCGGAGGCGTCCAGCAGGATGGTATGCGGCACGGAAGCCACGTTGGCCGTTTGCTGGAATTCCTTGTTCGCATCCACCAGCACGCGGTATTCCCAGCCTTTTTCCTCTACCATAGCCGGAATTTTGGCGGCCGTGCGGGCATCGTCGACGCTGATGGCTACCAGTTCCACGCCGTATTTTTCCTGCCACTCCGGGTAGTAGTCTTTGATGGCATCGAGTTCTTTTTTGCAGGGCGAGCACCAGGTTGCCCAGAAACTGATAACGGTAATTTTGCCGGTTTTGCCGAGTTCCTGCACGTTTAACGCCTGGCCTTGCAGGGTTTTAACCGTAGCGGAAGGAAGGCTTTTCATTTGTGCGAAGCCGCTTGCAGCAATCAAACAGGCTGCGAAAAAGAGAAACGTTTTTTTCATTGTTGCTTGAATCAAAATTTAATGGTCAGTTTTGGATGCCGGATTATACGCCGGATAAACGCACCAAAAGTACAGGAAAGGGATTTGGGAAAATGGGGCTTAACCTGTCTTTAACTTGTTGTTGGTTATTGGTTATTAGTTATTGGTTATTGGTTATTGGTGAGTTTCAGGCTGGAAATCAGGGAAAGGGAAACAGATTTCCCCCTTTTTCAATTCTTTGCCTGAAACTCACCAATAACCAATAACCAATAACCAATAACTAATAACCACTAGGGAACACAAATCCGCCGCAGCGCCGCGCTATCCCCATTGAACACATTAAAATCAACGCGTTCGTTGATACCGTTCACGTTGCCGCGGTCGCTGTGTTGCCAGAAATGCCAGTCTTCGGAACCGGGCATATCGAGGTCGCTGACATGGAAATGGGCAATCCAGAAACGGTATATTTTGAAATCTTCTTCATCGTTAAAATAGAGTTTGTAAAAATCCCGGTTGGTGTACAGGATGGGGCGGACCTTGTAGTGCTTTTCCAGGATATTCAAAAACTCCTTGGTGTAACGCTGAATCTGGGCCTTGTTCATGCCGCGGGTTTCTTCCACATCCACCACCGGCGGCAGGTCGCCGCTGCGAAGTTTGACCGAACGGATGAATTTGGAGGCCTGGTCGCGGGCGCTGACATTGGGTAAAAAATAATGGTACGCGCCTCGTATGATGCCCTGTTCGCGTGCATTTACCCAGTTTTTGTCAAATTCCGGATCTTCCAGCCAGGTGCCTTCGGTGGCTTTGATAAAAGCGAAGGTGATTTTCACGTTGCCGACTTTCATCTTTTTCACCCGCGTCCAGTCGACCCGTTGCTGCCATTTGCTCACGTCGATGCCGTGCACCGTGTAGCCGTCGGGAATCCGGATGCCGAATTGTTTGTACTCCTTGTAATGCAGGGGATACTCGATCAGCGAGCGCAGTTCGTAGCGCAACTCGGGACTGGCGATGAGGGCGACCAGAAAGATAAACAGCAGCGAAGTTCCCAGTTTCCGGGCGTCACCTTTGCGCACGGCGTAATTGGGAGGGAAAATGCGGAGTTTCTGGAACCAGCGGGACACG
>JAKQJD010000298.1 GCA_029561355.1 Bacteroidota bacterium
TTCTTTTACCGCGCGTTCGGTAAACTTGCATTTTTGCAAAAAAACAATCCGCCATGGCCACCCACGAAGACATCAGTTTTTCCCCGGAAGAAATGCGCCGTTACGACCGCCATTTCAAACTGCCCGCTTTCGGCAAGGCCGCCCAGCAAAAACTGAAAGCCGCCAGGGTGCTCGTCATCGGCGCCGGCGGGCTCGGCAGCCCCCTGTTGTTGTACCTGGCCGCTGCCGGAGTAGGCACCATTGGCATTGTCGAAGCGGACGTGGTAGACGACAGCAATTTGCAACGACAGGTGCTGTACGGGCAACATGACTGCGGCCAACTGAAAGCCGAAGCGGCCCGGGATCGCCTTCGGGCGCTGAATCCTTTCGTCGATATCTGTTTACATTCCGCACGACTGACTTCCGAAAACGCCATACAAATCATCGCGCAATACGACGTGGTGGCCGACGGTTCCGACAACTTCCCAACCCGCTATTTGGCCAACGACGCTTGCGTGCTTTCGGACAAGCCGCTGGTATATGCAGCCGTGTCGCAGTTTGAAGGGCAGGTTTCCGTTTTTCATTACCGAAACAAGGACGGCGGGCACGGGCCTAATTACCGCGACCTCTTCCCCACGCCACCGTTGCCGGGTTCCGTGCCGGATTGTGCCGAAGGGGGCGTTTTGGGTGTTTTACCCGGCATTATCGGGAGTATGCAGGCGCTGGAAGTCATCAAAATGATCACGGGAATCGGGAAAACCCTCGATGGGCGGCTGTTCATTTTCGATGCGCTGGGCTTCGAAACGCGCAGTTTCAAAATTCGCCGCCGCGAGGACAATCCTCTGAATGGAAAGCAGCGGACAATCACCCAATTGATTGATTATGAACTGTTTTGCGGGGTAAAAAGCAAAAATTCACTATATCAGATAAAGGAAATTTCGGCGCCCGCATTCCGGGAATGGCAGCAGTCCGGTGCGGCATTTCAACTCATCGATGTGCGGGAACCGTACGAATACGCCGAATCCAACCTCGGCGGCGAACTGCTGCCACTCGGCAGCATCGCCGACCATGCGGACCGTATTTCCAGGACTTTGAAAGTGGTGGTGCACTGCCGCTCGGGCGCCCGCAGTGCGCAGGCTATTCGCGAACTGGAAGAAAAGTTCGGTCTGGAAAATTTGTACAACCTGAAAGGAGGACTGCTGGCTTACGAGGAAATGTTGTAGCAATTTCCATTTCCCTGTAACCTGTCATCTATCAAAACTGTCTTTGTATCGAAAAACAAAGCGCTGCATTTTGATATGGGTTTGATTTGTAGGGTTCTGCAAACACAAAAATCTCCGCTGCTATGAAAAAAACAACCTGGCTCGCACTTTCGGCCTTCCTCTACAGTATACATTTATTTGCCCAACAGGGGCTCGTCGGCGAATACTACGATGGGAGCAACTTCGAACGGAAAGTAATGACCCGCAACGACCAGAAAATCAGTTTTGTCTGGAACATGTCGGCTCCTGCCCCCGGAATGGATCCGTCCGATTTTTCCGTGCGCTGGAAAGGCCGCATCAAAACGCCGGAATCGGGAAACTACCTGTTCCGCGCCCACGTCGACGACGGCATCCGGGTGAAAGTCGGCAATCAGATGGTCATCAATGCCTGGGGCATGCACGATTCGGAGCCTTTTTCCGGAACGGTTTACCTGGAAGCGGGACAGATGTATGATTTGCAGGTGGAATATTTCAACGGGCTGCTGGAAGGCGAAATCCAGTTGTACTGGCAGTTGCCGAGTGAAGCGCCCAGGTTCGGGGGACTTCTGGGGTACAACGATAAAATCATCGACAGCAAATATTTTTATAAACCTGCCTCTCAGGTACCCGTTACCAACGGGCAGGTAGCGTCGAATAAACCGGTGGTTGCGCCCAAACCTGCCCAGCCCAAACCCGCAACACAGAAACCGACCGTTCAGAAACCGGCCAAACCCGTTGCCGCACAACCCGCAGAAATTCCGAAAGACACGCTGGAAAAATACATTCCCAAAAATATCCTGTTCACGCAGGGCAAAAGTATCATGTTGCCAGAATCGGAGCCCGAACTGAACCGTCTCGCGGGTTATCTCGTACGAAACCCCGCTGTGCAACTGACCATCGAAGGGCATACCGACAACCACGGCGATTCGGCCAAAAACCTCGTGCTGTCAAAAGAACGCGCCAAAGTGGTGGCCGAATACCTGTCGGGTAAAGGTGTGGCCGCCCGCCGGATCCGACCGGAAGGTTATGGCGATACCCGGCCGCTGCAAACGATCGCTTCCGGGAATGTCAAAAACAGGCGGGTGGAGTTTCTTTTGCACTATTGAAAGTTTGGCCGAACTGGGTCGGTGTAGTATTGGGACCGAACTGGGGTTCGGTCGTACTGTTTGGACCGAACTGGGGTTCGGTCGTACTGTTTGGACCGAACTGGGGTTCGGTCGTACGAACGGGGGTTCGGTTGTACTACAAATCTTTTTTCCGGAAAATCCGCACGGCCAACAGCATCGGCAGCGTAGCCCACAACAGCAGAATACCCACCGCCGTGGCAATACCTGCGGAGGAGCCCAGCCATTCCCGGAACAAGGCGCCGGTGTAACCCATCAGTGCGGAAATATCCATTTGCAGCAATACGATGACGCGCGCCAGATCGATAGGATTGAGCGCTGCCATTACCAGCGTGGCTTTTTCCAAAGGATAGTCGGCAAAGGAAAACATGATGAACAACACCATGGCATCGTACAGCAGGGTAAAATAAAACCACAGCAGCAAGGCCAGGCCGATGCCCTTCGCTTTGTCGCGGGTGCACACCGATGCGAGCAGGGCCAGGGCGATAAAAACGACCGTCAGCCCGGAAGCGGCTACCAGCAGCACCAAACCGGTGGACGTAGCCGAATAAATAGCGATGGGGATGCCGATGCCGATCCACACGGCTGCCAGCAATGCCAGCACGAGCCCCAGAAACTGGCTCCACACAATGATGTCGCGGCGCACAGGCTGTGCGGCGAGCAACTCGATGAATTCGTAGGAGTTGTAAAAATG
>JAKQJD010000299.1 GCA_029561355.1 Bacteroidota bacterium
GCCGCCAACGGCTGCCAGCCTTTTACCTGGGCGGTGTCGGCCAACGGAACTGTTACCGGCGGCGGCACGGCCAATTCGGATACCATTTCCGTGATCTGGAATACCGGACCTTCCGGCACCATCACGCTGGGTTCGCAGCCCTGCACAGGAATGTTGTGCCCTGTGCCTGCTATCCTGGAAGTGCCCGTGATCGACAACCTTGCCCCCATCCAGGGCCGCGACCGCGTTTGCCCTTCCGCTATCGAGGTGTACAGTATCGAGGCCTATGGAGGCACCAGTTTCAACTGGGCGATTTCCGGCGGCGGCACGATACTGGAAGGTCAGGGTACCAACCGCATCACCGTGGAGTGGGCGGCTGTTCCTGATCCGCTCGGCAGTTTTTTGAGTGTCAATTATGAAAACTGTTACCTCGGCTGCGGCGGTTCTACGTACATCGAAGTACATATTCTGGCGCCGTTTGCCATCAATGGTCCGGTGGAAGCCTGCGAAAACGGCAGTGTAACGCTGATGACCAAATTGCTGACCAATAATCAGAACCTGAATACCAACTGGACGATGTTCGACCCCACTGGCGCTTCCGTATGGACGGCCAACGGCGCCGCCACCGTAATGCCTGATTTTTTGAATGGTCCGGGAAAATACCGCTTCCTGGCAATTCCAAGCAATCCCTCGCAAACCTGCACCGACCAGCAGGAATGGGCTGTTAGCGTTTCGGGTTTGCCGGCCGAACCCACAGGTATTACAGGAGAAAAAAATATTTGCCCTTCCAGCTCCTACACCTATGAAGCACAAGGTGTTGCACCCGGCCTCAACGTGCGCTGGACGCTGACAAACGGTGCGGGCGCTACACAAACGCTTTTGGGAAATCCTGTCAACGTGACATGGGCCGCCGCGGGCCCGTACGAACTGGCCGTTGCTTCGGTTAGCACCAACGGCCTGAATTGCACCAGCGATACCGTTCGTATACAACCGGTCGTGATCGGCATCCCGGCGATTACCGGTACGGCAACTTCTTGTGAGGACGCAACCGGCAGTTACACGATCATTCCTCAAAATATCGATATTCAGTGGACGATCTCGCCGGCCGGCGCCGGTGCTGTAGCCGATGGTCAGGGCACGAATGCAGCCGATATTTTCTGGACGCAGCCCGGCAATCATACCGTCAATGTAGCCGTTTGCGGGCAAACATCTTCATTTCCAGTAACGGTATGGGCCAATCCGGACCCCATTGTGCAGCATCCTGCCGGTCTTTGTCCGGGTGCAACAGGTACGGTTCAAACGAGTGTTCCCTTTACCGGTTATATCTGGAAAGACGACAATGGAGCGGTCGTTTCCAATGTAGCCACCCCCGCTTTGCCGTTCGGAACATTTGCTGTTCAGGTTACGGATGCCAATGGCTGCATCGGAAAATCGGAATTTACTATGATTAGTTACGATGCACCCAATGTTTCGCTGACTACGTCCGACCCGACCGGTTTTTGTAACAACTCCCAATTTGTATTGCTGACCGCGCTCACGAATGCTGATGCCAATTACACGTATCAATGGTCGGAGGGCGGCACACCGATAGCGGGAGCCACCGATGCGAATTATGCTACGAATCAATATGGTTTTTACCGGGTACAAGCCACCAACCAATATGGCTGTACCAATGTGGCCGGCCCAATCAATATTTTCGATTATTGCGGCGGCGGCAGCGGCGGCGTAGGCGTTCCCGGTGGAGCAGCATTTTGCCCGCCCGGTTCTTTCGACGCGACCTTCGACCCGAATGTGCGCTGCGACTCTTTCCAGTTTCATATTGTGGACAACACCGGACAATACGTGCCGGGCAGCGCCAACTGGTTGTTCTTTATTTCAGGTGGCTTCGTATTGGGCACTGCGACGGGCGACAATCCTTCCTTTGTTTATAATAATGCAGGCAAATACCTCTCTTTAACCACCGTACAATTACTGGATGGAAGCACCTGCAAATTCCTGGATTCGGTAAAAGTGGAACTCGTAGCGCAATTCGATGCCGAGGCGGGTTGCCCGGCTAATGGTACCGCTTTTGAAGACGTCAGCGAACTGTTGCCCGGAAATGGTATCACTTCCTATGCCTGGGATTTCGGTGATCCGGCCTCCGGCGCATCCAATACCGATACGAATACTGACCCGACGCACACCTACACTACGGCAGGCATTTACCAGGTTCAATTGACGGTAACGGCCACCAGCGGATGTACGTCGAGCGTAACGGCGCCGGTGGAAGTCTACCCGCTGCCCGATGCGAGTTTTGCCTCTCCGGCTGCACGCTGCGCGGGCAATGCGCTGATGTTCCAGCCGGCGAATATGCCTGGCGACCTGCTCGATGTTTCCTGGGATTTCGGCGACCCTGCTTCCGGCAGTGCCGACGATGCTTTGGGCATCACCGTTTACCACAATTACGACACACCCAATACTTATACCGTAACGGCTACGGCTACCAACGTGTACGGTTGTACGGCCTCTTATTCTCTGCCGGTTGTTGTGTCGCCCAATCCGTTGAGCGGCACCATTTCACCCGCCAATCCTGGCGTGCTGTGCGAAGGCCAGACGATGACGCTGACCGCTCCGGCAGGTGCAGCAAGTTACCTGTGGTCGGATGGAAACATGACGGCTACGCAAACGCTGACCGTGAGCGAAGCGGGCGTTTACCAGGTAACTATGACGGATGCCAACGGATGTACGTTTACGCCTCCCGCAGTAAAAATTGACATAGCACCCGCACCGGATGCACTCATCAAGGCCTTGCTGAAAAACCAACTGGGGCAAATCATCGGAACATCTTATCCGACACTGAGCACTTGTAGCGGCGAAGACGTAACCCTCCAGGTACAGGGCGACGGCACGTATAATTACGTGTGGTCGGGTGGAAACGGCATGACCGATGAAGCCTTGTTCACAACAGATCGTGGCAACCTGCTTCCGGTCGGCACCCATACTTTTAACGTTACGGTGACCAACCCTGCAAACGGATGTACTTCCGTTACGGATCCATTTGTGGTAACGGTAAATCCCAACCCCAGCGGATTCAGTATCAGCAGTAGCAGTTACTGCGCCAACGACGCCAACGTACTCACCTACACCGGCCCGCAACCGGCCAACTGGCAGTTCATCTGGAGCAACGGCGCAACCGGCACTTCGCTCACAACCGACGATTACGGCGGATTTTACATCCGTGTGATCAATGAATTCGGTTGCGAAGCAAAAAGTAATATTGTCACCGTTTTGCCTGGTCCACAGGTCTCCGCCATTCCTGCCGGCTGCCACGAACGCTGCGCACCCGACACGCTTTGTATCCCAAATCTGCCCAACATCACCAGCTGGCAGTGGTACCAGAACGGCGCGCCGATTGCCGGCGCCACTACATCCGATCTGATCATCACGGAAAGCGGCAGTTATTATGCCGTATTGAGCGACGCGAGCGGCTGTACGGCACAAAGCGACCCGCTGACCGTTCAACTCACCGGTGGAACCGGCGACTTGCTAGGTACGGTATGGTCGGATGTAAATGACAACGGCAGCGTAAACCACAATGCCGACACCACGATGTCCAACATTACAGTCATGCTGCTGCAAAACGGTATTCCGCTGGATACTACCGTAACGGATTCAATCGGCATTTTCCGTTTCCTGAATATTCCGGCCGGTTGGTATACGGTCACGCTGGACTCCACGACATTTGGACCCGGCTGGGAAGGGGTGATCTATAAGGATTCGGTCTACGTGAGTGGCTGCGGAGAAGGTCTTGATTCGCTGGAACTGCTGATGCACTTCGAATGCGAGCCGGTTTTCCTGAATGAACAGTTATTCGCCTGCGAAAACAGTTTCGCCATTTACAACAACATACCCATTCCGCCCGGAGTCAGTCAGGTATTCCAGACGACGGATGCCAATGGCTGCGATGTGTTTACGATGGTGACAGTCATTCCTTTGCCACTCAATTACGGTGATGTTACTCTATATGCTTGTCCGGGCAGTACGGCCAACTATCAGGGTATTGATTTGCCGATAGGTACGGTTCAAACCTTTACGATTGGAAATCCAGTCGGATGTGATTCCATTATTACAGTAACTGTACTGCCATCTGCACCCAGTTCGGGAGCAGTCACCCTGCAGGTTTGCCCGGGTGAATCGGCCACTTATGCGGGCGTAAACGTACCGGCCGGCACTTCGCAGAATTTCACTTTGGTAAATGCCGCCGGTTGTGATTCCATCGTAACGGTAACGGTTACCGCATTCCCGCCTTCGGCATCTACGCTGGACGTGTACGTTTGCCCGGGCGATTTCTACACTTATCAGGGTGTTCAGGTGGCCGGCGGACAAACGCAAAATTTCACGTTGGTGAACCAGTACGGCTGCGATTCTATCGTAACCCTCATTGTGCATGTATATGCGTCCGCTCCGAATTCATTGCAGGTGTCGGTTTGCCCGGGCACTACGTATGAGTACAACGGACAACAAATCCCAATCGGTACCACACAGACCGTTCACCTGACCAGCATCAATGGCTGCGATTCGGTGGTGATGGTGAGCGTTGCAGGTTATCCTGCTGCTACGTTTGCGCTCGCAAGCACTGAAAGTTGCGCGAATCAGACGAGTGGCAGCCTGGAAATAACTGCTCCGGGCGGTGGTACACCTCCGTTTGAATACGACCTGAACAACAGCGGTTCCTGGCAGACAGACGTCGTTTTTGAAGACCTTGGTGCCGGTAACTATACCGTTCAACTGCGCGATGCTTCCAATTGTATTTTTGAAGAAACGGCAGAGGTACTGGCACTCCCGGAAATAGTGGTGTCGACCGTCAACGGCATTATTCCTTGCGACTCCACGGAAATAACGCTCGCCCCGGAACTGACTTACAGCAACCCGAGTGAGTTGAAATTTACCTGGTCGACCGGTGACACCACGCGCAGTATCAAGGTTTCAGAAGCCGGCAATTATACTTTCACCGTGCAGCGCATCGACGGTTTGTGCCAGTCGGTCGCCAAAGCCATCGACGTGGAATGGGCCGAACTCAGCGCCGAACAGGGCCTGGTATACATGCCTAACGTGATCAATACCGAAGCCATCGACCCGGAAAATGCCGCATTCCGCCCGCGCTTCGCTGCCGGAATGGCCGTAGAGAAGTATACATTCAAGGTATTCGACCGCTGGGGAACGGAAGTATTCGAAAGTAAAAATCCTTCCGAAAGCTGGATGGGCACCTTCAAGGGCACCAAACTGCGGCCGGGCATATGGGTATGGACCCTGGAAGCGGATATCAATTTCTGCGGCCGGGTTATTCAAATCCGGAAACAGGGGGATATTGCGTTGATTCGGTAGTAGTTATCGGTTATTAGTTATTAGTTATCAGGGGTGGCAAAGGGACCATTTCCACAATTTCTTGGTTACCCGATAGAGTGGCCAAACATTTATGGAAATGGTCCCTTTACCACCCCTGATAACTAATAACGGATAACAGATAACTATCTTCGCGCCATGCCGCCCATTTCCGCTGTCATCATCACCTTCAATGAAGAACGCAACATCGGCCGCTGCCTCGAATCGCTGTCGGGTGTAGTGGACGAAATTGTTGTGCTGGATTCGTTTTCGACGGACCGGACAGAACAGATTTGCCGGGAACATGGCGTCCGTTTTGAACAACACGCCTTCGACGGTCACATCGAGCAAAAAAACAGAGCCCTGGCCGCTGCAACACACCCATTCGTGCTGTCGCTCGACGCAGATGAGGCCCTCAGCGAAACCCTCCGCCAATCCATTTTAGCCGTTAAAAACAACCCGGAATACGATGGCTATATCATGAGTCGCCGCACGAATTACTGCGGTCAATGGATTGCACATTCCGGCTGGTACCCCGACCGAAAACTCCGGCTCTTTGATCGGCATCTCGGCCATTGGGGTGGCACAAACCCGCACGACCGCGTGGAGATAAACGCAGGCGCCCGCACATTCCGGCTTGATGGTGATTTGCTGCATTACAGCTACTATACAGTGGACGAACACCTGGCGCGGGGCCGGAAATATGCTCAAATTGCCGCGGCGGCGATGCACCGGCAAGGCAAACGCGGCGCCTGGTGGCGTATGTGGGTGAGCCCGGTTGCCAAATTTTTCCGCAATTATTTTTTCAAACTGGGTTTTCTCGACGGCCGCGCCGGCTGGACCATCTGCCGGATTTCGGCGCTGGAAACGTACTGGAAGTACCGGGAACTGGATCAACTGAACCGCTGAGATTACTCCACGTGAAACACCCCTTCCGCCATCGCCTTCCCGTTTACCACAATCCGCAACACGTGCGGCCCTGAAAAATGTTTGCGCGTGGTAAAATCCTGAAAGCGCTGGTATTTGGAAATGCTTTCCGAACGGCCTGCCGCAAGTTTCAATTCCTTGATTTTGAATATTTTAACGGAGGTTTTGCCCGATACCGTCTGGTAATCGATGCCGTATTCCAGGCGGATGGCCGCCGGCTCTTCTCCTGAATTTTTTACCTGAAAGGAAAACGTAAGTCTTTCTCCAATCCGCACTATGGCATCGTGCCGAAAATCGTCAATTTCAATGCCTTGGATATCGTTTTGAAAACCGAAATGTGCCAGCGCTTCGGCGTTGCCTTTCTTTAGCAATCCGCGCGAAGCATGGCGTATGATCCAGTCGGTTTCGGCGGAATGCCCGCGCCAGCGCGCAGCAATTTCGAGCACCAGCGCCGGGTGGTCTTTGGAAATGTCATTCAGGTTGTTGGCTACCGAGCGGCGCAC
>JAKQJD010000302.1 GCA_029561355.1 Bacteroidota bacterium
TCCAGCAGGCGCAACAGGTGCAACAGGCCCGCAAGGCCCCATTGGTTTAACGGGTCCAGCAGGCGCAACAGGTGCAACAGGCCCGCAAGGCCCCATTGGTTTAACGGGTCCAGCAGGCGCAACAGGTGCAACAGGCCCTCAAGGCCCGATTGGTTTAACGGGTGCTACAGGTGCAACGGGCGCTACAGGTCCGCAAGGCCCGGTTGGTTTAACAGGCCCCGCAGGCGCAACGGGTGCCACAGGCCCGCAAGGCCCCATTGGTTTAACCGGCCCCGCAGGCGCAACGGGTGCCACAGGCGCACAAGGCCCCATTGGTTTAACCGGCCCCGCAGGCGCTACGGGTGCCACAGGCGCACAAGGCCCCATTGGTTTAACCGGCCCCGCAGGCGCTACGGGCGCTACAGGTCCGCAAGGCCCGATTGGATTGACCGGCCCAGCAGGCCCGCAAGGCCCCGCAGGCACTTCCGGCTCCTATACCGCAGGTGCGGGTATATCGATCAGTGGATCCAGTGTCATTTCCAATAGCGGCGACACCAATGCGAGCGATGACCTTACCAACACAAGTATCGCTGCCGGTGATGTAAGTGGTACATTTTCAGCACTTTCTGTTGACAAACTAAAGGGCAGAACCCTGTCTTCCGCCGCGCCTGCCAACCAGCAGGTGCTCAAATGGAACGCTGCTGCCGCCCGCTGGGAACCTGCCAATGATGTCAGCGGCGGCCTGACCCTGCCTTACAATCAGACCGTGAATATCGCAGCGGGTATGGGCGACGTGTTCAGGATTGAAAACACTGCGGCGGCTACATCGATTGCCGGTATTTGTAATACGGGAATCGGCGTGTACGGCGGTTCCAACGTTGATTATGGCGGATATTTTGAATCAACCAGCGGTACCGGCGGTTTTTTCTCCTCCACAGGAGGCCCCGCGCTTGTTACGGATGCCGGATTCGTGGGTATTGGTGTCAGCAATCCGCAGTCCACCCTGACCGTGAGCAGTACGACCGGATTCAATGACATGGAAGTGAATTATTACGGTTCCGGCGGCGGCGGGATTATCGGTTTCGGCAGCGCGAACGGCACGAAAGCCGCACCGCTGGCAAAGGCGAATGGGCAGTCGCTCGCAGCATTGAATTTTCAGGGGCATAACGGTGCCGGATTCAGCACCGGCGCTTCTATTTACGCTTTAACAACAGAGGCCTGGAATGCCACCAACCATGGTACGCGCCTGAATTTCCTGACCACTCCCAATGGCGGAGGCTTCGGTCAGGATCGGATGATCATCGACCAGAACGGCAGTATCGGCGTATCGGCAGCACCGGAAGCAAACATTCTCTTTACCGTAGGCAGCAGTTCCACCAACAAGCCGGGAGCCATAGCAGGGCGCTTGAACAGCACAGGCAATGCAATCGAGGCGATAAACTCCGGCGCCGGATCAGGTCTTTTCGCCGGCTCTGTGAGCGGTTCGGCCGCTTACCTGAGTTCGACAACCGGGCTGGCGCTCGAAACAGGCTCCGGCAGGGTAGGCATCGGCGCATCGACCGTTGCCAGTGATGTGAAATTTCAAATCAATCACGGCCCGGCGCCAGGATTGCTTTCTTTTGCCAAAATGCTCAAACTGCACAACTCCAACCCCGCTTCCGGAGGCAACTCCGGCATCGAGTTTTCCCAGCAGTCCAACAATAGCAAATGGATCACTTCGGCTTCTTTCGATCCCGCTACACCTGCCAATTCGACCTTCAATTTTGTGTACGCACATGGCAACGCCACTACCAGCAGCCCTTTCCCGCTCACCATTCAGGGCAACGGCGCGGTTGGGGTAAATACCACTTCGATTGGTGCTTACCAATTGAAAGTCAAGCACTTCGAATTTGGAATGAACCTCGAAAACGCGCTTGGCGACGACTGGGAAATCGTGACCGCTTCTTCCGGCGGCAACCTGAATCTTTTTTTCAACAACAATTTCAGGGGCAGTTTTAGTGCCGCCAGCGGGCTCTACACGAGTAGCGACCGCCGGCTGAAATCGGATATCAAGCCGTTCCGTTCCGCTTTGGCGGGCATCATGCAACTGAACCCAACGGAGTATGTGCACGTCGATAATATCAAAACGGGCAAACGTACCATCGGCTTCATCGCCCAGGACCTCAACGAGGTTTTTCCGGAAGTGGTGTCGCACGAAGTTTTGCCGGAGCGCAACCAGGATATCTACATGGTCAATTACGGCCTGATGAGCGTCATTACCGTCAAAGCCATGCAGGAGCAGCAGGCACAGATAGAATCGCTGCAAAAAGAAAACGCGGCTGTCCGCACAGCATTAGAGGCCATCCAACAACAAAACACCGAACTCGAGGCACGCCTGCAACGCCTGGAAGCAGCGCTGGGAACCAGTCCTAAAAACTGAACCGGCTATTTTTGAAAGGGCGCTTATATTTCCTGCACTCCTTTTGTCATTACAGGCAAAAGCGGGTGCAGGAAATACCCTTTGCGACACCTCGTTTTTTTGGAAAATCCCGATCTTATAAGTTTTTACGAAATCTGTTTTCTCCCTTTCCAGTTCCCCGTTTTCCGCCACCCGTACCACATCAGGTACGCCCAGCCTGCAAAACTCATCGCGGCAGCGAAAGCAAACACATCCGGCATCCGCTCGAAATGGTCAGCCACATACCAGCCTGCGATGGCCGCGCCGCCGCCGATAGCAATTTCCAGCGCTATGAACATGGTGGCCAGCGCCCGGCCCTTGCGTTCGGGGTCGCCGAGATCCACCGTCCAGGCATTGATGGCGGGCGAAAAAATGCCGTTGCCGAGTCCGAACATGGTGGCTGCGATATAGAGCATCCAGGGCGTATGGGCGTAACAAAACACCAGCATAGCCGCCCCGATCATGAGCGCTGAGGCTTTGAGTACCGGTTCGCGGCCCAGGCGGTCGGAAATTTTACCGGCAAAAAACCGTGTCGAAATGCTGGCCAAAGTAAAAATCGTAAAGAAAATGCCGCGGTTGCTCAGCCCCAACTGGTCGCTCAGGTCGGGCACCAGCGTCAGGATAACGCCGTAAGCGAAATAGCAGAAAATCATGGCATAGGCGGCCGGCATGGCCAGCGGATCG
>JAKQJD010000311.1 GCA_029561355.1 Bacteroidota bacterium
CGCATCGGCGAGTGGCGGCAGCATTTGCCGTGGCAACGTACCAGTTACGTGTCGCAAAGCGATAGCAAGATTTATTACTCGACCGAGTGGGCTGTTGTCGAAATCGATAAAACCGACAGAACGCCGCGTTTCATTACCAAAACGGAAGGCCTGAGCGACGTAGGCATCAACCTGCTTCGCTACAGCAAAGCCACCGATGCCCTGCTGATCGCTTACACCAACAGCAACCTCGATATTTACCATCCTTCCGACGGTACGGTGACCAACCTGCCTTTCGTTTTCAAAAACCTCAATATTGTAGGCGATAAAAAAGTGTACAGCGTCTTTTTTGAAGGCAAATTCGCTTACCTCGCCTGCGGTTTCGGCGTTCTGAAACTCAACATGGAACGCGCTGAAGCGGCTTATACCACCTTCACCGGTATAGCCGTAAAGTCGTTTGCCGTTTATAACAATTACCTGTTCGCGGGAACGGAAGAAGGTTTGTTCCGGCTGCCCGCAAACGACGTGAATCCCGAGGATTTCAGCCGCTGGCAAATGGTGGGCGCCGCGCAGGGTTTCCCCGCCGGCGCTTCCTACAATGCGATGGCTGTCTGGCAAAACAGCCTGTACCTGGGCATCGATGCCTCCCTGAAACGATACGACGGAAATACCCTGGAAAACATTACCACCAATTCCGAAAACCGCCCGCTGATTTACCTCAGCAATGAAAGCCAGGGCCTGATTGCCGGCTGGAAAAGCGGCTTCAACGGCAAAGTGGAATACCTGGAACCCAACGGGCTGCGCTACGAAATTCAGGGCCCCTGCGAGGCTACTTCGCCGCTGTACGCCATCGAAGACGGCAGCAAAACGTTCTGGTTTGCCGACGACAACGAGCAGTTTCGCTACTACGACCTCAATCAGAACAAATGCGACCGCTTTACCTTCAACTCCCCTTTGTACCAGCACTCGGCCGAAATCGCGATCGAACGCGGCAAGGTATACGTATCGACACCCGGCGCGTTGCCCGATCTTTCGCCCTTATTCCGCGACTGGGGCGTTTATATTTTTGAAGACGGGCGCTGGAAACGTTTTTCATTACAGTCGAATCCCGAACTGGGCGACAGCTGCGGCGTAACGCACTGGCGCGTAGCGCCCCACCCGACGGAAGACAAGTTTTTTGTGGGCAGTTTTACCGGCGGATTGATTGCCGCTACCAAGCCGGGCGCCCCTGCCCAATGCTACACCCAATACAACTCCATTTTGCAAAATGCAGGCGCTTCGGGTCAGAACCGGACCGCTATCGGCGGTATGGATTTTGATGCCGACGGCAACCTGTGGATGAGCAACTACGATGCGGTAGCGCCGATTGCAGTGATGAAACCGGACGGAACACTGCGCAATTTTTCGGGCGCGCCGGCAAATAACCTCCTGAATGTTGTGGTCGACCAGAACGGTTACAAATGGTTCGTGACAGCTTTCAATTCCGGCGTACTGGTGTACGACAGCGGGCAGGATCTCGACAGCCCGGCCGACGACCGCTACCGCCTCATCACCACTTCCAACAGCGAATTGCCCACCAATACGGTGTACAGCATCGCCGTCGACCTCGATGGCGACGTATGGATCGGCACCCAGGAAGGGGTGGTCAGTTTTGAATGCGGCAGCAACGTGTTCGACGCCAACTGTACCGGCCGCAAACGCATCGTTACGGTCGATGGGTTCAACGCCTATTTGCTGGAAACGGAAGAAGTGAAAACGATTGCCATCGACGGCGCCAACCGCAAATGGTTCGGTACCAACAACGGCGTTTTTGTGCAGTCGCCCGACGGTATCGAACAGGTGGCTTTGTACACCAATACCAACAGCCCTTTATTCGACAACGCCATCACCGACATCGCCATCGACCAGAAATCCGGCGAAGCCTGGATCGGCACGGAAAAAGGCATCGTTTCGCTGCGTATCGAGGCCACAGAAGGCGGCAAAATCAATAGCACCGCGCCCTATGCCTATCCGAATCCCGTACGGCCCGATTACGACGGCCCGATTGCCATTTACGGCCTTGCCCGCGACGCGAATGTGAAAATCACCGATATCGCCGGCAACATGGTATACGAAGGAAAAGCCCTGGGAGGCCAGGCCGTGTGGAACGGCCGCGATTACCTGGGCCGCCGGGCCGCTTCGGGGGTTTACCTCATCATGGCCACGAGTTCGCAGAATTTCGATTCGCCGGATGCAATTATTACCAAGGTGGTGATTTTGAATTGAGGAGGGATTATGGCAAGGCCGAAATGGTTGAAAATCACTGAAAAACGGGCTTTGATCTGAAAAAACATTGCAAATGGCGCGCCGGCTCCCGG